>CAZCKG010000022.1:0-17303 GCA_964498825.1 uncultured Methanosarcinales archaeon | reverse complement strand
CTGCAACTGCCTACATGAAAGCAGTTTCAGCTCAGTTTAAATCAAAAACTTTCCTAGTTCAGATAGACAAGATCATTGATGACATATATAGGAAGACAATCAAGATAACTGATAAAAGGATAAGAAACACTAACAGTGCAAGTGTAATAAAAAACAATTTCTCGAATAATAATCAGCCTGCAGCTGAAACATTATATAAATACAGGTCTGCAGCTGCCACTTCTAAACCTTTACCAATTACTGAAGAAGCAGTCAGACAGGCCTTATTCTTGGCAAAGGAAGTCACAGAATCTATCGTCCGGATCCTCAAGGATGAAGGGATCTATCTCGAGCATCCAGACACGCTGGAGAAAAGAGTAAGGGATCTATGGGGAGGGAAAAAGTATAGAGCTGTCCGATTTACAAGGACTTTTACAGCTGAGGTAGCTGTCAATACAGCTCTCTACAGATACCAGCAGCTCGATATGGATCTGCAATTCTATGCCAAGCTGGACGATAAAACTTCTCCTCAATGCAGGATGCTTCACGGTACAATCTTCAAGGCTAACTCTCCAGAAGCACGTAAATATCGTTGCCCGCTACATTTTTTTTGTAGATCTGATCTCCTCCCAATTCCAATCACCAGAACCATGGATCCTGAAATACGGTTCGAAAACAGGGATTTCAGCAGGCTGATGGATCAGAAATTCAATCTTCTTGATGACCATATCGACAAGAACCTTATTGAAAAAACGTTTGATAGCATCAATATTTTCCGGGATAAATATTCTATTGATCAGTTTATCCTGGATGAAGATGTCGAGGCTAGGCTGCAGAAATTGAATCTCGTAGTTGAGACTGAAATACTAAATAAAGAAAAAGCTCCAGAAAACACTGAGAAGCATTCAGAGGAGACGTAACAAATCATCTTCACTCTGTACATCGAAAATCCAGTGTAGATATCTGTACCTATCTCTTTTCTCACCCTGTTTTTAATAAGAGTACTCTATGGAAAAACTTACTATCCAATCAATGAGATTGATTTATTAACTGTATGCTACTATCGAGATTAAAAGTCACTTATAGAGAACGCCACCTCTGAGATGATAAAAAATGGACTCAATGGAAAAAATCTTTGGAAAAACCGCACAGATGACAGTGCTTAAGAACCTGATCGAAAACCAGAACGAGCCAAACTACCTTTCAGGAATAGCTGAAGCAACTGGATTGTCTCATTCCAGTGTTGCAAGGGTTATCGCACCTTTGGTTTCATCAGGCGTTGTTCAAGAAAAACTTCTTGGAAAGCAAATACGCCTTTTCCAGCTCAACATGGAAAGCGAAGCAACAAGTGCCATAGTTGGCTTTTACAGCAAAATCAACCAGATGGTAAATTAAACCTTGATAAGAATGTAAGGGAAGTTCTGGCTTCCCAACTCACTTTTTAAAATACTGTCTTTATTCAATCACAAAGACAAATTCATAAATTTATATACAAACTTCATACCACACGAGAACAATGCCAAACCAATTCCAACATAAAAGAATCCTATGTCAAAAGCTGGCAAAAGACTAAATTTCCGAATAGTAATTCCACCTAATACCATTACCACCATAATCAGGTATGACTTTTTATCAAAAAATTCCATAACAAACATTTTCTTTCTATTATCCTTACTTATTCGAATCGTGTGCTTTTCAACTAATTTAGAGAAAATGAAAAAATAAAATACTGAAAATACTGAAGCAGCTAAAAAAACACTAAAAATATATCTCCCTTGATTTATAAAAAGTGGTAATCCAGTCTCTATTACCATCATTCCAGCAAACATCCAAACGACGCCTGCAATCAAAATTAAATATTTATTAGGAATCGATGATATCTGTTTGAGGTTGCTGTTCATATTGGCTATTTAACCTTGCATTCATGACATAAAAACTTATAGTATTATGGCAGAAAACTTGCATTTTAACTTTAAGGCGGGAAGTCCCCTTCCTCGCTTTCGTCAAAAAGCAGGAAGGGGTAGTTCACCCTTGACAGCATGGAAAGAGTCAAATTGCTCACTAATCACATATGGCTGTTGTCCCACAAACCTTGGAAGCCTTACTTTTCTTGTTTGCATCAGACTGCACCAATATTCA
Source organism: uncultured Methanosarcinales archaeon (assembly GCA_964498825.1). Lineage (GTDB taxonomy): Archaea > Halobacteriota > Methanosarcinia > Methanosarcinales > Methanosarcinaceae > Methanosarcina. The sequence goes on along the minus strand of CAZCKG010000022.1, from coordinate 15,185 downwards.
ATGTCTTTCTAATAAGTTGGCTGATTCCGATTGAGCAAATAAAGTACCAGTAAAGCCAGTGTTGAAAAGGCCCAAAAGCATGAGAAGTAAGCAACTGTTTACCCCAGAAGGGAAAAACCATAGTAGCGGATTTGTGATCGCTAATGTAGTAGTGAATCCACATTAAAAGGGGAACAGAAATGATACTGATATAAGCCATGGGCTTGAATTGCTGCTTGGACATTTTCATCTGGTCTTCCATCATCTCTTTGCGCTGATCTTCAAGCTTTTTCAACATGTAAGTGTTCTGAGATAGCTGTGCCTCTCTGAACTGTATTTGGAAAGACTTCATTCTTTCTTGAGTATTCCTCATGAGATTCCAGTCGATTGTGTACTTCTGAATAAGGGATGCGTAAGTGGCAGTAATAGCCGCCGTTACTAAAAGAACTAAATAAAAATTCTCCTGTCCTACCAGGGCAAGTACAGGGTCCATAATAGTATTGATGACTTCCCCTACAGCCTGCCGGAAAGGCTGGCCAAGGAGCATTATCCCGAACATAAGGGAAAAACCGAAAGCTGACAGGAATCGATCGATTTGTTTTTTTAATGTCTCTATAATCAAGTTGTCCTCACCACTAAGTTTATAAAATTCTTTTCTCTTTTAAGGTCGGAAAATCTAATATGCAAAATGCTGACAATAGATAAATCTTGACAATTGCTGTCTTGGCAAACTTATAATAGAATAATAATTCAGCTTAAACTACAGGGGCTGGTTTAGACTTTTACATAGATATTCTGGTTAACAAGTTTCATGTACATAAGTTAATAGTACTAGTGCTTCGATTCCAAAATAAATTCCTTATTTAATAGGAAATTCGTTATTAACAGGTAGATTCAAAAGTTCCCATCCAGATCACCACAATGCCGAACTCTATAGAGATTCTGCACCATATTAAGAGCCTATCCGAAAAGTGGTTACCTTCTATAACTTTTACAGTCTGAAATATGCAAAACCGGAACGGAGACTCTGAAATTATAGACTTATTGTAACTTTTCAACATGCATTACTGACTTTTCGGATAGGCTCTAAGCTGGATGGAGTGGATGTTACGTTATCCTTCATTTGCAAAAGCCTGAAGAGCCTAAGAAGAGGACAGAGCATACCCCGTCAACTATCTTATTTTTCTGGCGATCTAGGCTATTGAAGCTCCAATTCTCTGCAGATGTTAATGTTCAGATTGTTGGGGAAAGTAACCTAACTATCTTTTTGAGAAAGGTCTACGCTCTCCTTCTTATTGTTTCAAATTATTTATTTGAGGGGGTTGTAGATCTTCCCTTCTGCTTCCTTAATTTTAAGAGTTGTTATTAATCTAGGACATTTTATAAAATCAGTTCTGGTGCAGTAATTGGATCGATCTTCTTCAGTTGTTTCATATGCTTCGGGGCCGGCCATACATCTATTTGGTTCGAATCCTAGATTGATAGTGCCTAGATAATTGCATTGCATGTTAATGTCACCTGTTATTTATTGAATTTAATTGATCTGTTTATATGCTTATAATCGTCGTTATTTTGTTTTATGGAAAACTCAGAGCAAGTCATTAACTTAGCCTCTCTTTTTTCTACTTCTTCTTATGTTCCCGGCATTAAATACCTGTCCTTATCCCGGCGATAGCTCTGACCTTTTAGATTTTTAAGTATGCATCTTCGGGATAGATGTACCGCGCCAGCCTTCAACATATCCCAGAAACCTCTCGATGTGCCATATCTGGTACATCGAGGAAACATAGTCGAAAGGCTCTAAATGAAGCAAAGGTTACAGGTTTAAAGTATTCATTTTACTCGTCTTAATTACGTCGTCGAGCCTCTCAGGATTATTTTGGTTTATCTGACTATAAGCGGTAGCCTTGGATATTGTACATGGCTTCTCAGCTAAAGTACAGACCAAAATTATCATATAAAAATAAACATTTTAAAAAGATTTATAATGTATTATAAACTTCAATGAGTAATATAAAAGAGTTTTTAAGCTGACAAACTATCCATAAAAATAGAAATATTGAGGGTTATCATGAAAGATTTAGAAGTGAAAATGTTGGACGAAGAAGACTATGCTTTTATTGAAACGTTAAGGAATCTCGGGATGTCAAGAAATGTCGCTACAGCCATGGCATATCTTTTGAATGTAGACAAGGCTTCATCTCGGGAAATTGAAATCAGTACTGGATTAAGGCAACCCGAGGTTAGTCTTGCAATAAGGTTAATGTACAATCAATCCTGGATCAGCGTGCGCTCGGAAAAAAATCATGGAAAAGGGCGACCAACGAAGATCTACTCTCTTGTAGTTCCAGTTGACGAGATAATAAATTATTACGAAGACAAGATTAACAGAGAATCTCAGGCAACAATCTCAGTGATCAGGAAGCTTAAAGTGATGAGCAAAAGTATGCCTTTTATTCCTTCAAAGTGAAGGATCTCAAACAGGGCTAGCTCCATGATGGCTGACCATTAAAAAGATATGTAAAATAACTGCAAAAATAGTTACATAAGAAGAAGCCCAGGTCGCTGCATTTATTCACCGTATCCCCCAATACAGTATCTTCGACCATTAAGCTCCCCCAAGCATATTGTTCGAAGATGGTCAGCAATCCCAGGCGATTCTTTCATTGTGGTAGATGACTCCCCAGTTATTTCCCAACTCCAGCATATACCCTACTTTCCGCAGTAAAATTTCTGGATTTTACATTTTTTAAATCATTCAAGTACTTTTTATAAAATCTCTTCCAATTTTACCTTGATGACTCTCTCTCCCAGCTCTGAATCCACAACTCATCTTGGCCATTATGGCCTTATTGCTGGCGTATTTGACGAACTTGATATTTCAGATTTGATTGACGATTTCCTCCCCAAGAAAAGTGGGCACAATATTCCTCATTCTACTGTTGTTAAGGCAATGTGCATTAATGGTTTAGGGTTTACTGAACGCCGTCTTTACCTGTTTCCTGCTTTTTTTGAAAACTTACCCACTGAAAGGTTACTGGGAGAAGGTGTTCTCCCAGAACACCTTAATGATGACGTTATTGGCAGAACTTTGGATAAAATCCAGGAATACGGAGCTACCGAACTCTTCAACCACATTATTTTACAAGCTATGAAAAAAATTCCTATTAACCCCCGTTTTTGCCATACAGATACTACAAATTTCAGTGTACATGGTGACTATGAAAACGATGATAGCGGCAAAACTATCAGCATTACTTATGGTCATCCTAAAGACAAGAGAGTCGACTTACTTCGTTTTACCATCTCCATGGTTACTGACCAGAAAGGAATTCCTCTTTTCGTAAGAGCATTAAACGGCAACAGTTCCGATAAAAAAGTTCTCATCAAAACCATAAAGGAACTTACACAGAATCTGAATCTTGATGAAAGAGTCTACCATGTTGCAGATAGTGCATTTTATACTGAAGATAATGTAAAAGAGATAGGAACTAACGCTTTTTTCATATCGAGAGTACCTGCAACCATCAATGAGGCAAAGGAACTCTTGATGGTAGACTTAATTCTGGAAACATGCTCTGATGAACGTTATTCTAGCTATGCTGCAAAATCATGTTATGGTGAAGTAGAACAGTTATGGGTTGTGTTCTGCTCAGAGGAAATGAAAAAGAAGGAAGAAAAGACGTTTGATGAAAAGGTTCTTAAGGAACTAGAAGCAGCAGAAAAATCCCTTAAAAAGCTTTCTAATCGTGAATTTGCCTGTGAAGCTGACGCAAGAATGGCTGCGGAACAATGGTTGAAAGAGAATGAATCATATGAGTTCACGAAACTTGAAATAATATCTAAGGCTCGTAGACTTGAAAACAAGAAAGGAAGACCAAGGAAAAATGAAGAGGTACAGACTTTCTACCTGATAGAAGCAGAGATTAAACCTAATCAGGAGAAAGTAAAGAACAGAAGAACAAAATTAGGAAGGTTCATTCTTGCAACCAATGATCTGGAGTTGACTCCAGATCAACTCCTAAAATACTATAAAGAACAGGGAACGGTTGAAAGAGGGTTCAGGTTCCTGAAAGATAAGAGTTTCAGAGTGTCTGAGGTATACCTGAAAAAAGAGTCCAGAATAGAAGCGCTTGCAATGGTAATGGTTCTGTGTTTATTGTTATATTCAATAGCTGAGTGGAAACTGAGAACAAGATTGGAAGAAGCAAAAGAAGCTATTAGAAACCAGGTAAAGAAGAAAACACAGATTCCGACAATGAAATGGGTATTCTTCCAGTCAGGAGAATAACAGAATTAGTAATAGAAATTGAGGGAAAGAGGATTAAGAAGGTATTAAATCTGGATGAGGAAACCATTAGAGTGTTGAAACTGATGGGAGAAAAATACGAAAAATATTATGTGTGAAAAAATAGTGCGGAAAGTAGGATATACTAATTGGATAAATTATTTATAATAAATTATGTCAAAAATTGTATTTAAATGAAAAATTATATGGCATGCTTTTTTTTAAAGATATTAAAATTTTTAAAATAATATAATTTATCAATTATATTAAAGTTTTAGATTAGAAACAATCTTTCGTATCGGTTATGATATATATCCTTGATGCCTTATAAATGTTCAGATTAAGAGAAATAAGGTTTCCTCTTAATCTTTGGGTTGGATCGAAGGTAGGGTTTGAGAATAGGGACTCAAAACTCTACCATCTACTTCTAAGCTGATTTAAAGTATTCATTACTCGTTTTAATTATGCTGTGGAGTCGTCCAAAATATATTTAGTCCATTTGGCTATTAGAGATAGCCCTGGAAATTGTAATGAAAAATTTCGAAAAGAAACTACAGTTGGCTCTTGTTCATCCACTAAGTGCTTTCTTTGTTCTGGTTTATAAAATGGTTTCTAAGAGTATACCTTATGAAATCCCTGCTGTTTAATAAACAGGATAAGTTTATTAACCATAGGCAATTATTGGGGCTGAAATCACTTATAGCTAATAGCCGCCTATTAATGATACAAATGGATTCAATGGAACAAATCTTCGGAAAAACTGCACAGATGACGGTCCTTAAAAATTTGATCGAAAAAAAGAACGAACCTACTTACTTATCAGGAATAGCTGAAGAAACTGGATTGTCTCACGCCAGTGTGTCAAGAGTTATCACTCCTTTGATAGCAGTAGGCATTGTCCGAGAAAAATTACTAGGAAAACAGATCCGAACTTTCCAGCTAAACATGGAAAATGAAGCAACAAATGTGATAATTGAGTTTTACAGTAAAATCAACCAGATAATAAGATAATAAGAAGCAGTGGAAATTGAATTTTCCAACTTACTTTTTTGATTTGTCTCTAAACTATTGACAAGAGCTTGGAGGTTATTTAAAAACAGTAGCTTATCTACCTTCTCATCTCAATGATAAGCTACTGTTGAGAGGTTATATATTTTGATTACTTCCCCTTCTTTACTGGCTTGGATTCTTTCTTCATAGACTTCTCTACTGCTGGAGCTTTTGCTTTTCCACAAGTAGCTCCTGTGTTATGTAGATCACTCATTGCTTTTGGCATAATTAAACACCTCTTTTAATATTTTAGTAAACATTTAGGTAAACTATCTTAAATATATATATAAGTTTATAACAAGAACATTAATCCAATTAACTAACTATTTTATGGATAATTAAACAGAATAGATTAAAATTTGAATATAAAAGATCAGGTTCGTGAATTACTACTTTTTAGATATAACCCACTTTCGGCAGGTCGACATTAAGAATCAGAATATTTTTCTTGATGCCGTTTTTTAAAATTCACTTACTAAGTGTAGGTTTAAAGCTGGTTAACATGTGGCTCAACTCCCACGGCATATATAAGTACTGAAAAATTTTTCCTTAAATTTTGGTATGAAAAATTGAGAATTGATCATATGTAAACTTATCAACTACACACAAGTAGAATCCATTATTTCAAAATCACAATCAGTAAATATTATCAAAAATGAAATGTCGACCTGCCGAAAGTAGGATGTAGCAAAACGGACCAAATATATCCCGGAAGGCTCCACAACCCAATTAAAACGAGTAGTCTCCAACCGTATTGAGATTTGGAACAAAATATAGTGCCTGATTGCAGTCAGTCTGAATAAACGTAGAAGGTTTTAAATAGCATCTTCTAAATAGTTTAGCCAGTGATATTATGCAAGTAGCGTTTAACAACACAAAATACCTTGATGAACTGCATCAACACTCACAGAAGCATCCTGTGAGTGAGAAAAACTGGCATGTTTGGTCAAAAGTCATGCATACACATTTCCTTAGAATAGCTAGTTCTGAGGATCAAGAAAAGGTCAATGAGATAAAGATAGATAAGTGTAATATAAATGAAGGCTGCTTCATTTTCTTCGATGACTCGCGTGAAAACTTTGTAATTGTTGCTTGGGACGAAGTTGATGTGGAAGAAATTGTTATGAAAGTTAGTGATAAGCTGGATATAGCACCGCAAAATGACGCTCTATCTCGATTATGAAGTATTGCAACAATTTATTAAAGTTGATAATAAGTGATTAGAAATTAGAAAAACATTCATTGGTCATCGGTTAAGGAATTTTCTTGCCTGAAAGCTATCGATTTTGCACCAAAAGGCTGCCTTAAATTTTTGTCTTTTTACATGAAATCGATACCCAGTTCCAACCCACAATGTGATAAAATTTTTGAGAACTGTTGCGAGAATGGAGGCAATTTGTCACGATTCCTCACTTAACCGAAGACGCATGGAAAAACATTTCCTTTTATGTCATAATATGTTAAGCTTCGTTCTTGATGGGCTCGTAAGCGAATTGTGACTACGCTTCGGGTTTCATATTATATATTTCCTCATGCTTTCTTAGTGATGCTGTAATTTCGCGAATCGTAAGGTATAAAATCCTGTTCTCCACCTAACCACGCACACATACCTTGAAGCCACGTACAATGGCCAAGGCTATCACTCGTAGCCCAATGGACCAAATATATCCCGGACGGCTCCACAACGCAATTAAAAAGGGTACATCATTAATTTATATCCTACTTTTGGCAGGTCGACATTACAAATCAGAATAATTTTGCCGATGCCGTTTTAGAACATTGGCTAACTATAGGTTATGTTTAAAGCTGGTTAACGTGTGTCTAAACTCTCTCGAAGTATATAAAAACTGAATAATTTTCTCCTCAAAGATCCTAAATCGCCATCAGTAGAAATTATTAAAAATTAAATGTCGACCTGCCGAATGTAGGCTAAATTCTTAAGAAAACGAACTTAGCCTCATGGAGATTTTAGGGGGCTTGGATCCTGCAATAAGCTTGCAGCTTCATCCACCTTGCTAGGTATGTCCACACACGTAGGCAGAGGTAGTGGCTTCTTCTACTCTTTACATTAAGAGTGATATAGTGAACTGAAAATAATAGTATGTGATCTCAAACAATCAAGCCATTTGTTTCTGACTGACCTCTTTATTCTTTTTTTGGCTCTCAAATGCGTAGGTCCTATAGTTGTTAATATACTTTAAAGCATCAAAACTTTTTATTTCGTGAGTCTGCACGAACTCTTCCATCAAGAGTATCTTCCTGTTTAGATCATCATTTATCATTAAAGACAATGGTAACAGCCTTTCTTCTAAATTTTCTACGCTAAGATTCTCGAAATCACTGAATTTGATAAGCTTTTTTTCAAGAGCTAACGAAATTACCGGACTACTGTAATCCCTTTCAACTATTTCTTTTTTCCATGTATTGACTGCATTATTTAGCATTGCTACAACATCTGCCATATTAAAAAGAGCTATCGCTTTTCCAAGTTCAGAAGCATCAAAACTTTCGGAAGACATCAGATCAAGTATGGAGAGAACCGCAACCATAGTGGAAGGACCCTTATTCTGGACAACAAGAGAATATGGGTATGCAACCTTATTCCTGTTCAAAAGATACGAAAACTCCATTGACTCGGCAACACATCTTATTGCTAGAAAAAACTCATTTTTGAAATTATAATATCTTGGAAGGGATATTAGATGATTTTGAAGAAAATCTACAAAAATATTAAAGACAGTTTTTATATAAAGATTATCCATGTTGGTTTGTGACGACGTGTAAATTCCAGATGCAATTTTATCTGCATTATAAAGAATACTCAGCATTTCATAGCTGAATTTATCTCCGCCATTCTCCTATATAAAAGACTCATTATCACATGAATCATCAACGGCTGTATCTACCAGAGCTAAACATGCTTTGAAGTCTGCAAGCTTATATACATCAGAGGGATCGACACAAGAAAGATGCAAAAATATATAATTATTATAAAGCCATTTAAAAAGACTCGGCCTTCTATGAGGGCTTGCAACATTCCTGTAGCTCGAATAGTAGTTTTCCCACAAAGTATCATATCTAGCTATTGTCAAAAACATCACCAACTTCGATAGAGTGATTACTGTTTAAACACTACTCATTTATACCGTCAATAATTAAGTGATCTCTAGATATTATCTTGATTTTGATTCTAAGACTCAAATTGTCAGCTAATCTCACTTTTGCTTAAATCCGAGAATCTGTAAACCATATCTTATATTTAGTCCCTGAATTTTTTTCGAGCTGTATTTGCCCATCAATTTGATCAACAAGAGTATTTACTAGTTGTAAGCCTAGTGAACTGGTTTTTCTAAAATCCATATGATCCGGGAAACCAATTCCATTATCTTTAACAATAAGTACAAAATTTCTACAATGAGTGATCATATTTTTATTTTCAGGATTAACATTTCTGTAAAGTTTTATGCGAATTTCTCCACTTTTTTTGTTTGGAAATGCATATTTTAGTGAATTAGATACAAGTTCGTTGACAATGATACCCAAAGGGATTGCATTGTCCATTTCAAAAAAGATATTTTCTATATCCAATACCAGTCGAATGTCAGAATTTCCTACTTTATACGATTTTAAGAGATCATCTGTTAACTTCTTCAGATATGAAGCAAAGTCAATTGTTTCCATATCTTTGGAGTTATACAGCTCTTCATGAATTATAGACATGGATAAGATTCTGTTATTACTTTCTCGAAAAGCTTCAATAATCCTTGTACGCTCAAGTTTACTCGACAGCAGGTTCTCACACTCCAATTCCAAGAGACTAGAGATTACCTGTAGATTGTTTTTGATCCTGTGATGGATTTCTTTTTTGCGAAGTTTTTCGGCTTTGTTAAGATCTTCCATTGCATTTTTTCGCTCAGTAATATCTTGGATAAAACCTTGGTAAAACCTGTTTGTCTTATCCATATAGTGTAAAACCTGAATAGATTCAAATACCCAAACTATATTTCCGTTTCTGTCTATAATCCTATATTCTTGTTCAACTAAAGAATTAGATGCAGTGCTCAGTTTTAGTCGGTTTTCGTGAAAGTGATCTTGATCTTCAGGTTTCACTATATAAGCCAACCTGATTTTTCCAGAAAGAAACTCTTCAGTTTTGTAACCTGTAATTTCATCTACAGCTCCATGTAGTAATACAAGATCGAAATTATTGTCTAACTCAAATCCAATACCTCTGAAATTCTGTAGGTATTTTATGATATGTTCTTCACTTACCTTGAGTTTTTCTTGAGCGTGCTTGTTTTCGGTGATGTTTTTGAATAAGCCAATGCCCCGATATACGCAATTATTTTCATCTTTCAGAAAAACTGAATTATCTTCCACATGAATATAGCTTCCATCCTTTTTTCTAAACCTGAATTTTTGCCCAAATTTTGTTCCGGTCTTAAGAGAGTTTTCCAGAGCATCCCATACTCTTTTTTGGTCTTCTGGATGTATTAACTCTTTGCAGGCAATTAGATCAAATTTACTGAATTCTTCTTGTGTGTAGCCGGTAAACTCCTCAATCGGTCCTGACCACTCAATCTTTCCAGTTCTTGCATCACCATCAAATATTAATTGCCCCGTCATCTCGGCTATGGAAAAGAATCTTTTCTCAATTTTCTCTAAATTTTCTTTGTAAAAATTTCCCTCCATGATTGTTATCTCCTACTATGGACAACAGTTTATACGCTCCATAATACCAGGCAATATTTTTCATATTAACTATTAAAGTATATATTAAAGTAGATCTTATTTCATAAAAATGTTATGACATGTATTAAAAAATATTATTTTTCAAAAATTAGCAATATAAAAATAAAATATATAAAAAATGTTAAGCTACTATTTTGTACAGGTTTCCGTATTTGTTATCCCAGAATCTATTTCCTGATACAGTAATTTTGTGCCTTCCAGACAGGTCTGCAAGTGCATAGCCCGAAGCCGTCCCAGGATAATTACCTTTTCTTGTGTTTGCAAAAACGTTGTCGTTCACTTCAACCTTGTAGCCGGATCCTGATGCATTGGCACTTACCCAATCACCAAACATTACTGAGTGTTCCCAGCAACCAAAGAATTCATTGTTTTCTATCTTACCGGATGCTCCGTTCCAGACAATTCCTCCTTCTCCTGGAATCTTATTTTCTTTAGGCATCTGGCCACAAGAGACGAATTTGTTATTCGAGATTACAAGATTGTTGAAATTATCAGGAGAAGCATTGTCACGTCCTATGATCCATGCACCAGGACCAAAGGTTCCAGTTATAGTGTTGTCATGGATGTAAGTGTTAATTGCAGCTCCACCGCCGTTATCTTTCTGGATAATTATACCAGGGGAGTAAGCATCTCTGTCTTCCGGGAGGGCAATTCCAGTATTGTTGTAAATCTCCCCTTCTGAAACATTTCTGAACCTGATAAGAGAGTTAGTTCGAATAATACCCCAATTGTTATATGCCTTGACATTTTTAGCATTTTGGGCATAGAGTCCATCATGACCACACTTGAAGATCCTGTTATTGTAGAACAGGATATCATTTGTGTTCATAGTCCTGAGCCCATCACCCTGGGAGTGTTTGATGGTACTGCCCATAACTTCTACTTTAGTGCAGTTCTCAAGGTAAATGGCGTTATGATATCCTTTTCCCCACTTAACTGACTGTTTGTCTTTATTCCCATCAATGTTGACTGAAAACTTAAGATTTGATAGCCCCTTGGCATGGATAATGGGAACATTAGCTTTGAAGATTTTCTGGTCAGCGTTTGCGACAAGCTGAAGGAATGCTCCGTCTTCCATAACCCATTCTGTACCGGAATTGACTACCTCAAGAGGCTCGTCAATAAGATAAGGGTAATCACTTTTCGAAAACAAAATTTTACTATACTTCTGCCCTTCCCCTGTTTTCTCCAGGACGTCATTAATCGTCGGTGCACTACTCTTGTTTTTAAGAGATGTTATTTTACAGGTAACCATAATATCCCCAATTTATTTTTACTCTGTTAACACTGTTAACATAGATAAAACGTTTCTTTCTAAAATGATAATCCCTGCAAAAGCCAGAACTAGCCTTTATCGCTTTCGGTATTAAACCCTGAAAATTGAGAGAACGAATTGTATGAACAATTCCTCCTACATAAACAAGAGTTAAAAGCGATAAAGGCAATTACTTTTGTATTAAATGAGCCATCACAAAAATTAAAAGTGCTTTGGAGACAGCTCTTTTATTACCAGTATATCTTATAATCCTCAACTGTCCCCAAAGGATTATACCTCACACTTCCGTGAAGCATGTTTCTTGGAATATATTGCCCTCCGACGTTGATGCTTACAAGAGAACTAAAACCTTCTACGTTGTTCCAGGTGGTATGGTCTACAAACACGGTCCCATGATCTATTGTGTTAAAAGCATTGCATACTTGTTTTTCTCCTCCCTCAAGATTCACTAACACCCAGGAGCATTTATAACCTGTTTCTTCGGCTTTGTCGTGTAGCTTCTGTGCACGTAAGAAAGGATGCAAATTATACTCAGTTTGATCAGCTTGATTATTCTTTAGAAAGGTTATAAGTTCTTCATATGTAGGGTCTACTGCATTTGGATTATTGCTTAGTATAATAGGTGATCCATCTGAAATTTTATGGTCAACATAATTTATATTAAAATATGTTTCAACTCCAGACCATGCTATGCCAGGAAGAGAGATTAAAAAAAAGCCAATGACAAAAATTACTAATAGCCTTTTAACTTCGGAGTTATTTCCTTTTATTTTTCGCAAGTTTATTAATTCATATTTATCTTCTTGGCATTGATTTAAATATTCCATTTCATAATATCTGTATCTCTCTGGATGATGAAAATATTTCAAATATCTCACTTCGCTCACAGTTTTTATAATATGACAATCTAGGATATTTCGGTTTTTCGAAATGAATGCGTATTAAAATAAATATATGAGACAATCTTTGAATCCTTATATTTTTAATTAACTAGTTTGATCATTAACTTTTTTTATATATGTATTTGAATTTTTCGATATTAATTTAGCTAATTTATGAAAAGTGAGTGAATAAAATGTAGCAAATATGATTATTAATGTGGAAAAAGAGGAGATAGCAAACAGTTTTCTGTGTCTATTATTTTTTTATCTTAATTCGGCTCTTTAAAACAGATCAATAATAAGAAGAATTAATTCTATTTCTTTTATATATAACTTAATTTTTAACTAAAAAAATCTCCTTATGATCATCAATAAGCAATGGGAGAGTTAATTTCTTGGAACTCATATCACTTCTTGACATTACGTGATCCCATAAAAGAGAAAGTGGAATTATATACGACTTTTAAAATATGGTTTAATATTTGTAAATACGATGTAGTTGTTCATTCTTTCAGTCATGAAGTTATTAAGAACTAATTTGTATCTGTTACAACGAATAATTGAACTTCACTTTATTTAGTAAATTAAACTGAATAAATTTATATTTGTTAACGCTGTTAACAATGTAAATTATGGCTGTTCTAATTGAAGGTATAGCCTTTCCCTTAGGGAAAATAAATGCTAACGGTTGGGGGGTTCCAGCAAGTGAAGCAGAGAACGCTATCAATTCTTTGAAGGCCTCTGTAATAAGAATCTGTTCTCGTCTCGATGGCCACATTTGTGATTATACTGAAGATCCTTTCTCGGAAATCGGGAGAATTACGGATGCTTGGAAGCAGGGGGACGAGATCTGGGCTAAAGGAATCATTACGGATTCCATAGCAGAGAGGAAGATTTCTGACGGGACCTGGGAGAAGAACTGGAGCGTGTTTGCAGCCTACAAAAATATGGATGAAAAGGGCTGGGTCTCCGGTTTCCAGGCTCTTTCTATGACCTTAGTTCGGAACCCTGCCTGGGGTGAAGCTCAGTGGAACATAGCAGCCTCAAAGGGAGAGAAGGCTAGACTGAGAACAATTTCGCAATTTGAGATTATTTCAGCATCTAAAGGGGGTATAACCATACCTGAAAACGATCCAAACAACAACACGGATGCCACTAAAATGGCAGCACTTGAAGCTGAGAATAAGAAGCTCAAAGAGGATTTTACAGCACTGACTGCGTCCTTTGAGAGTCTTAAGAAAGAGCATGACAACGCAGTGGTAGCTGCAGCAAGTGGAATTCCTGCAGAAAAGTTCAATGAGATGGTAGAGACCCGATCTAAAGTCATTGCAAGCACTATGATGGAAGCCTGGAGAGAAGACCAGGCCAAAAACACGGCTACACAGAAGTATACGAGAGCTGCGATGTCAGCTGGTCTTGAACCGGATCTTGGTCTCATAAAGAGTCTGACTGCAGGCCAGATCGAAGATCTCGCTGCATCATACGAACGTATTGTTCCTACAAGTCCAATTAGTGTAGCATCGATTAAGTACCCTGCAAGCAACGGTCCGAAACCAAGCTGCGTTGGCAGATGGAATGAAGCTGAGAAGAAATGGGAGGACTTCTAATGGCTTCTTACAGCGGAATTCAGGCACCGAACAACGACGTCATAATGGGTGACGAAGAGCCTCTTGAATACCTTACAGCCGAAGTTGCAACAATCAAACCAGGTCATCACGTCAAGAAGGGAACTACAAAAGACATGATTGTTCTAGGGGACGCTTCTGGAAACTCAATAGGCTGGGCAGGATATGGAAAAGCTGGAGTGTTCAAGCCGACAAACACCAAGACCGCTTATGAAGCAGGTGCTCTGGTTCCGGTGCATGAGAAACCAGGTCTTCCTGTTAAAGCATGGCTTGCTGCAGGCGAGTCTGTTGTCAAGGGCCAGCCTCTAAAACCTGTTGCAGGTGGGGAGCTTGCAGCAGGAATCCCAGGGACGGATGATATTATTGCCAGGGCTGCAGAAGACGCCAGCGGAAATGTACAGTTTATGATTAAATCAATGATCTGAGGTGAAAAACGATGACTAATGCGCTTTTTGAAGTTTCACGGACTATGGATACAATAATCCACCCGCCTCTTAAACAGATCAACAAGGCAAGGAAAATTGTCAACGTAGTACCTGGTGAAGGAATAGGTGAGCTCAGCATTGATTGGGTCGAGCTTGAGCCAATGGGTGATGCGATGATAGCGTACAACTTCAGCACAGGAGCTGAAGATACGGTTGACTTCACCTTGCAGAACAGCAAGATCCCTCTGATCTGGAAAGATTTCTCTATGGACCGCAGGCTGTACGAGGCAATGAGGAGAAAGAAAACCAATATCGATGCATCCGCTGCGTTAGAAGCAGCATATACAGTTTCCTCGGCTGAAGAAATGATGATACTTAGAGGGATCACGAGAAATGGGACTACATTCGAGAAGGAAGGCCTGTATGAGGGAGCTGGCCAGGACTACAGCACTGCGAAGGCGATTGGAGTGTATGGGGGAATTCAGGATGCAGTCACAGACGTCTTTGAAATGATGGATGACTCAGATGTTCCTACCGACAGCCTGAGATGGAACCTCACAATGAGTCCAAACATCTACAACAAAGTAAACAAAAACAGGAGCAGCAACGATAATAAAGAAATGAAAGAACTGCTCGAGCTCCTTGGAACTCCAAACAACCCGGGAAACGTTTACAAAAGCAACACAATCCCAAGTGCGGGTACCACAGGGTCTGCACTCCTCACTCCGACCACAGATACCGGCAGTCAGTACTTTGACTATTACCTTTCAGCTGAAATTCAGACTGAACTTGGCCAGGACGGAAAACACCCAAGAACCGGGCCAATCTCTGGCAGAATATTCCAGTCAGGAGTCCTCAGGATCCGGAAAAATGCAGTAATTGGAAAAATGACTGCACTTTCAACAGCTG
>CAZCKG010000021.1:0-17552 GCA_964498825.1 uncultured Methanosarcinales archaeon | reverse complement strand
AAGCAGGCACTGGAACTAAAGATGATCGACGAAAAAACGTGGGATAAAGGTATTAGCGACCTTTACCGGACGGCCGGTAAAGAAGGAACGTTTTGCTACACCTTTTTTAAAGGCACAGCCACTAAATAATTCCATCGTGTACTATTTCTTGGCTTTCCAAGCCAATTCGAAGTTGATCACTTGATGGGTTATGCAAGGCTTTTAACTAAGCAAACTTATACTTATTTATTTAAAAGTCTTAGTGTATTTAGAACGTATTAATCAAACCTGATTTTAATCCCATACGCCGGAGGCGGCACTATGAGAAATATCATAAAATATGGAATTTTTCTGGTTGGGACCCTTTCTTTGCTGACACTAGATGGTTTAGCGTTGTCCAATTCTTCAAATGATAGCATACTACTCTCAAATGACAGTAATGAACCCGTAACTATTAGTGTCAGTGGATCACTCGTAGCACTCAACCATGAGGAATTAATTAGCAACTCCGATACGATTGTAATAGGTACAGTAAAGGAAATACTTCCAAGTAAATACGGAGATAGATTCAGTAAAGATACTGACTTCGGCCCAGATCACGTTATCTATACTGATATTATCATAAGTGTAGATGAATACCTCAAAAATCCATTATCATCAAATGAGGTTAGAGTGAGAGTAGCAGGTGGGACAATTGGAAACGATACCTTAATAATGGAAGAGGAGGCAAGCTTCAAAACCGGAGAAAAAGTTTTACTTTATCTTACCAAAGATACTAGCCATGCTACTCAGGATATTGGTCCTGAGCACTTTGTGGTTACAGGATGTCTACAGGGTAAGTACACATTAACTGATGATGGAAAAGCTATAAGACCCGATGAAAATATGACTCTGGAGGAGTTACTGAATACAATTAGTCAAGCAGATAGCAAGACAAGCGACACAGAAATGTCAGAAAATAAAGAAACAGTGCGCAAACAAGAAAAAAATCCCAGTTCTACTCCTGAATCGAAAAGCGCTCCTTTCATAAGCTCTTTCTGGACGTTTGCAGCAGTGATTGGGGCAGTCAGTCATGTAAGAAAAAAGAAGTAATGAATTAAATATGTTTACTCCCTGATTTATCATTCATACTTTCATGAAAGAAAAACGGTCCTGTAAAGTTGCGGGGATTAAATCTTTGCTGAAAGCCTGAATACAAGCTTTCAGTCTGAGACATTTGCTATTTTTCACCGTGATTGATCAGGTATCACCTTTGTGTTGCCACAGGCTTTATTTTAAGGTTAGACTAATGTATTTTCGGTATAATTTGATGCATTTTGAGGTTGTCTGCTGTTAATTGTTCAAAACTTTACTGTTAGTATCGCAACCTGCAGCTCTTTGGCCTCTGCCAAAACCAATGTCGTAGCCATCTGTGTAGCCATCAGTATAGTCGCTTGGACCTACTATTCTGTGTGATGCTGCACCATACACACGTATCGGGTTTTTGCACTTATCGAAACCGTCTGAATAACCGTCTCTGATACCCTCTTTGTATCCTCTTTCGTAGTCTCTTTGATTCGCGCTTACTGCTGTAGCTGTTATTGCCACAAGGAAACAAACTAACAGCAAAATAGCCAGCATCTTCCTTATTTTCAGTTCTCCCGTCAATCTAAACCCCCCTTATTTCTCACTGTCTCTTAATGTGTTGTTATTGAAGGGAAAAGAGGCTTCGGTAGCTAGAATTCATTAAAAACCCATGCTTACAATTCCCACCCTGTTTTTAATACATAAGAATTATACAATTAAATCATATAATAATTTCCAGGCCCTATAATCTTAATGTGTTTCTTATCAGTAAAGAAGTGAAAGGGATCTTGTTTTTCGTTTAGGCTAATAGATGCAAATGGCTTTTACTTTAGAAAATAAAACATAATAAGTAAAGTAAATACTTTGCTAGCAAAAAATGAAGTGAATTCATAGGAAATTCTATAAAATCTATTGAAGACAGATGCATTCAGTTATAACTATATCTTCCAACAGATCTTAGCAAATCTTTTAATTGACATTGTAACAAGTAATCGTACTCTTTTACGGATTTTTGCTGGTATAAATTAAAGCAGATGTATAATCTTGATTTTATAGATGGAGTCGCAGGGTCAATTGTTGGAACTCTTAGAACAATATCCATAACTTTCACCATTCTTTTTACAGTAGAATACGCAAGGTAAATCAATATTCTTAATTGCTTATTTACTACATACCCCACAACAGAACTGAATAGAATTGCTTTCAGAAAATCCATAGAAAAGTATTTACAAAACATTCACAAACTTTGTAGTATGAATTTCGGATTTTTGATTTTCCCAGGGCTTGAAGAACTGGACCTTGTCGGCCCCTGGGAAATAATATCACTCTGGAGCAAATTTGCTGAGGGTCCTGAAAAATGCCTGATGGTTGCAGAAAATCCAGACCCTGTGATTTGCAGTAAGGGAATGTCCATAAACCCTCATGTCACTTTTGAGGATTGCCCTCCACTTGATTTTCTTCTTGTGCCGGGCGGAGAAGGCACGCATAAAGAGGTAGATAATCAGTCTCTGATTCAATTCATTGCCAGGCAGGCTGAAAACTGTAAAGCTGTACTTTCCGTCTGCACCGGTACATTCATCCTTCACCGTGCCGGCTTGCTCACAAATAAACGAGCTACTACGCACTGGGTTTCACTCCCGAAGTTACGAGAACTGGATGACGTGGAGGTAGTAGAGGATAGAGTTGTGAGGGATGGAAAAATCTGGACCTCGGCAGGTGTGTCTTCCGGAATTGATTTGGCTCTTGCTTTAGTTGAATATATGACAAATGAAAGGACGGCGGGTAAAGTCCAGTTAGGTGCCGAGTATTATCCGTCAGGCAGATCATATGGTATGATGCACAAAATTCTGCAGGCTCCTGAGTATATAAAGGAAAGGGACTGAAAGTCCCTTAAAGTTCCTCAAAGTCCCTCAAGGTTCCTCAAACTTTTCAAAATCCTTTAAAACCCTGCAAAACCTTTCAAGCATCACTGCCATGTCACATCAAGAGGTTTCCGACGTGGGATTGCAGATATTTTGTACTGAGGATTGCCAAACATCATTGCGTAGGCACACTTTCTGTCTTCAGGCAGACTCAGCTCCTTCTGCAGGGGTTCATAGAAACTGGCAGCCGCATAAACAAAACCAGCCCAGCAGGTACCTATCCCAAATGCAGGAGCGGCAATATCAAAGTGAGTAAGGGAAATTATGGCATCCGTTGGTGCAATAGGGTTATCCTCAGGAATGTGGGCAAAAAGCAGATGCGGGGCACCCCTGCAGATAACATCGTGCCCCTGTTCCCAGGCTGAAATAAGTATTGGAACATAGATGCTCATGGGATGATTAGTGTTCTGAAGGCTTCTCATCCATTCTATAGTGAGCCCGGCAATCTTCTTGACCCTTTCTGGATCATGGATAACAAGCCACTGAACAGGCTGACCGTTTCCTCCGGAAGCGGCGTAACGGGCGATATCAAGGACTTCAAGAATCTTTTCCTTTGGCACAGGCTCTCTGGTAAAGTGTCGAACAGACCTGCGTTTTTTGAGATAGATTCCCAGATCTTCTGGAGAAATATTACCTGCACCTGCAGGAAGGGAAATTTTTTCTTCAGGATGTAAGTTCAATATGAGGGCCTGGGTAGGACAAAAAGCCTCGCAGTGTCCGCAGTAGAGACAGCGAGAAGCGTTTGTTTCCTGTACTTGCGGGAGATGAGATTCATCAACCGGATCGATAATGCCTGAAGAGCATACCTTTACACAAATGCCGCATTGCGTGCAACTATCCTTATTAACAATAATGTGAGTCATGATATTGAGTCCTGCTAAAGTATAGTATCAAAATATTATGAGGACAGATATAAACAAACCAATATTTAATTACTTTTCTTTTTTTCTCTGCCTGTGAAACTCAACTCATTCTTCAATTCATACTTTGCTTCCTGGGCGAAGAATAAAGGGTTGCATACGTGTCTTTACACTATATCAAAAACTTAAAATCTGTTTTTTAAGAAAAAAACTAAGCAGACCTTGACATTCAAATTCCTATGAAGGAGAAATAGAGAGGGAGAAAAAAATGAATATGGGAAGAGAAAATGAATATGGAGGAGGGAGAAGGAATATGGAGAAAGGGATATGAATATGGATGCTGAGGAAATTCGAGCTATCTTTAAGTTTTCAGCCCGGGAAAAAAATATTCTCTCCAGTTTTGGAATTCAGGGGGATCTGTTTCTCCCCTTTCTTTTATCGCTAAAATCAGGAGGGTCCTGGAGTTATGCTTCAGAAGAAACAAAAAGCATTGCAGTAAAGGATGTGATCACTTATTACGATGAGGAGAACAAGACAGGCTATACTCTGGAAAAAATATACCTCTTAATCAATCCTGAAATTATAAAACAAGAAGGAGTTGTTCGCAGGCTGGAGAAATGCGGGACAAAAGAAGAAAGAGATCTGGTTGAAAGGCCATACAGCCTAACCCTGCAGGCTAAAAAGATTATACTTGCAGAAGTAAATCCAGGTCTAAGGGAGATAAGAATCAGGGAGCTGGAGAAAAAAAGGATAACACTGAAAGGTACTCCTGCATACAGCGCAGCTCATGAACTGGAACATCTTGAAAAAGGAGAAGTAAAAGGAGTTCCCATATGGAACTTTGAATATATTCTCTTATAAAGTTCAGGAATATCCGCCAGATTTTGAATTAAAATTTACTCTGGAATCTCCAAAATGTGCACTAACCTGGAAGAATATACATTTTTAGTAAAATGAAAGAACAAAAAGAGAAATTGAAAAGAGAAATTGAAAAAAGAGTGATACTTATCCGCGAACACTCTCAAAGAATTTCCTTACCTCAAAGAGACTTTCTGGTTTCCCCAGGAGAACGCAAGCGTCTTTTGCTTTGAGTAAGAAGTCCCCGTAGGGGGTATAAACCATTTCCGAACCCCTGCGAATAGAAAGTACCGTCACCCCGTACTTTTTTCTCAATTCCAGATCTGCAAGAGTTTTTCCTTCAAAAATAGAACCGTTTCCTACTTTAAGCACCTGGATATCAACTCCAGGCAGACCTTCTTTTATACTGAATCCGCTGTCAATTCCTTTTGAATCAACAGACAGTTTTCGCATCATCCTGTAACCATTAGCCCGAATATCATTCACCAGTTTATCGATATCCTCCTGCGGAACCAGATACTTCTCCAGCATGCGGACAAATATTTCTACCGATGTTTCATATTCTTCTGGAATAATTTCGTCTGCACCCAGGGAATTGAGACTTTTCATTTCCTGCAGGTCTCGGACTCTAGCAATTACACAGATATTGGGGTTTAATTCTTTTGCCTTTTCTACTGTTTTCCTTGTAGCAGCTGCATCAGAAATCCCAATTACAATGACTCTTGCATGTTTTAGTCCGACATTTTCCAGTACGACTCCAAGTGTTGCATCTCCATACTGTATTTTTTCTCCTTTTTCTTTTTCTTGCTTAACAACATCAGGGTCAGACTCTACTATGACATATGGTATACCTGCGTTTTTTGCTGCTCTTGAGACTGTTTTTCCAGTAAAACCAAATCCTATGACTATTAAATGGTCTTTAATCTCAGCCTCAACATGTTTTTCTTCTTCAAAAGTTCCTGATAGACCGCGTACAAGTTTCATGCCAAAAACCGTATTTGAAGCTTTTTTAACAATGAAATCGGCAGGTTTGTAAGAAGCGTTGATCAAAAAAGGAGTTACTGCCATAGTAAGGATTGAAACTGCCAGAACTGCCTGGTAAGTTTCCTCTGTCAGGAGAGAATATTCCAGTCCTAAACTGGAAAGAACAAAAGCTAACTCTCCTATCTGTGAAAGTGCAATAGCTGTCAGTATGGTTGTACGAAGAGGATGTCCTACAATGGATGTCGTAATCACTCCTGCAATCGACTTTAGAATAAGAATGCAGATTGTTGCAATAAGAAGCACAGGAAGATTATCAAGCAAATAATTGATATCAAGAAGCGTACCAACAGACACGAAGAAAAAACTCATGAACATATCTTTTATAGGTAAGATATTACCCATTGCCTGATGATTGTAAGAAGACCCTGATATGACGGTCCCGGCTAAAAAGGCTCCAAGAGCGAGAGATAACCCTATGCTTGAAGTAAAGACAGCTGCTGACAAACAGATGAATATAACACTGACCAGGAATAACTGTTTGCTACCTGTTCTACCTACCTGGTAAAATATCCAGGGAACCACAATTTTGGCGCTCAGGACAAAAACAAGGATAATGAGGGAGCCTTTAAGAAACATACTGGAAAGTGCTCCATCAAAACTCACAGAATTTCCTGCAAGCATAGGGGTCATCAGGACCATAGGTACGATTGTAAGGTCCTGGAATATTAGAATAGCAAGTGAAGTTCTACCGTGGGGAGTAAAGACTTCATTTCTATCCTGAAGAACTTTGAGTACTACGGCAGTACTGCTATGTGAAAGCAGCATACAACCTATGAAAACAGAGGTAGCAGGACTGAAGCCCAGAATCGAGCAGACAATAAAAACTAAAATTGTCGTGAAGAGGAGATGAAGAGTCCCTCCCATCATAACATCTTTTTTCATTTTCCAGAGTTCACCTAAGGAAAGATCAACCCCTATTGTAAAGAGCAGAAAGATCATTCCAAGTTCGGAATTCAAATCTACTAGCTCGTGCCCGCCACTTATTATCCCAAGCCCGTAAGGTCCTATAAGCACTCCGGTTACAAGAAACCCAAGTACAGGAGGGAATTCAAATCTGTAGAAAATAGTAAGAATAAGAATGGCAAAACCAAGAATTAAATCAACATGTGCCAGTAAAGAGGCTACCATTTACTTTACTCCTCCAGAGTTGGAATAAAGATTTTTAAGTGTCCTGATGCACTCAAATAACAATACTGAACCTGAAAATAGACGTGAAGTATCCATTAATTCATCTCCTCGAAGCTCTTGAGTATGATATAACTGTCATTATTAAATGAGATAGTATTTTAAAGAAATTTATACTTATTATTTAAATAACTTTCTTAAGTTGAGGTAAAGTATTAAGAAAGAAATTTTAAGAAAAAAGTCTGAAGCTTAAAAAGAGTAAATTCATTTGTGGCCAAAGAAAAGGATAAATTCACGTACTTTCTGCCTGAAATCAGCTTACATAAAACACGAAATAAAAAAAGAATTATGAGACAAACACAAAAAATAATCTCAGCACGTCTTAAAAATTATCTTCCATAAATTGAATACTATCATGATATATTTAAAAATATTTACTAAGTGCTTTTTGAAAAATATAATTGATTTATAGTCTCACATTTATTTATATATGTATTTAGTTAGTTATTTAGTTATTTAGTTATTTAGTTATTTATTTAGTTATTTAGGTATTTATTTAGTTAGTTATGCAGTATGTTAACTTTTTCGAGTTCTAATATTGAACGCTGATTTTTCGAGATTTAACCCATCTGGAACACTATTCCCAATAAAAATTCTTCTGCAAATCTATAAATGAATATTTATACTATTTCCCAATTCAGTATATACTGATGACATCGCATCTTCTAACCGACCTGTTAGTTATCTTTGGTCTCTCCATTCCTGTAGTCTTTACATTTTCCAGACTGAAGATAGCTCCGCTAGTGGGTTTCTTGCTTGCGGGTATTCTTGCCGGGCCTTTTGGCTTCGGACTGATTCGAGAAGTAGAAAACATAGAAGTTCTGGCTGAAATCGGAGTCGTTCTATTGCTCTTTACTATCGGCATAGAGTTTTCCCTCCGAGAACTCCTGAAGATAAAGAAAATTGTGATTTTAGGAGGAGGGCTGCAGGTTTCCATTTCAGCCATTGTTGTTGCTATCATCTTTTGGTGGCTTGGATATTCTCCTGAAGCTTCCGTTTTCATGGGGCTCATTGTAGCACTTAGCAGCACTGCTATTGTCCTGAAACTGCTTCAGGAGAAAGGAGAAATCTACAGTGCTCATGGAAGAATTGCACTTGGGATACTTATTTTCCAGGACATAGCAGCAGTTTTGATAATTATCTTTGCTCCCTTTCTTTCAGGAGAAGCTATAGTTGGAAGTGCTCTGCTTGGACTTTTGTTTAGAGGAATAGGGCTTGTTCTTCTTACTCTTATAAGTGCCCGCTATGTAGTTCCCTTTCTCCTATTTCACGTAGCGAAAACACGCAACAATGAGCTTTTCCTGTTGAGTATAGTGGTAATAGGCCTTTTCGTAGCCTGGATAACTTCCAAAGCTGGGCTTTCCCTTGCGCTAGGGGCTTTTCTGGCAGGCCTGATTATCTCAGATTCGGAATATGCTACACAGGCACTTGGAAATGTTATTCCCTTCAGAGATATGTTCATGAGTGTCTTTTTTATTTCCACAGGTATGTTACTGAATCTCGACATAATGAGAGCCTATCTCCCACTTATTCTCGCAGCCACAGTCCTGGTCCTCTTCCTTAAAGCTTTTGTAAATACTTTCACTACTTTTCTCATAGGCTTTCCTTTGCACACTATGGTCCTTGTAGGTTTTTCCCTGGCGCAAATAGGAGAGTTTTCTCTTATCACTGCAAAAGTGGGATTTGATAGCGGAATTTTTTCTGAAACTATTTATCAGGAGTTCCTGGCTGTTACCGTACTTTCCATGGTTCTGACGCCTTTTTTCACAGAGGCAGGCTATTACTTTGCAGGTTCCAGCCACCGGCTTTCTCAGATCCTTCCAAAAATATTGACAGATGACCGACACGGAGCTCTAAAAAAAGAAGAGCAGGAAAAGGAGCTTGAGAACCATCTGATCATAATAGGTTATGGAGTTAATGGGAAAAATGTTGCAATTGCTGCCCAAAAAGCCTGTATCCCCTACATTATAATTGAGATTAACCCGGCAACTGTCCGACAAGAAAAGATTAAAGGGGAGCCAATCATCTATGGAGATGCAGCTCAACCAACTGTGCTTGAGCACGTAGGCATAAGGAAGGCAAAATCAGTCGTAATAAGTGCAGGTGACCCTGTAAGTACGTGGCGGATTATTGAAGTCGTCAAAAGATTGAATCCGGAAGTCCATATTGTTGCAAGGACTCATTTTTCGGACAAAATTGACGCTTTCTATGCTATTGGAGCTGATGAAGTAATCTCGGATGAATTTGAGTGTTCCATAGAGCTCTTTTCCAGGGTACTCAACAGATACATGGTTCCTGAGAGCGAAATTGAAACCATGTGTATGCAACTTCGGGATGATCATTATAGTATGCTCCTCAGTCCTGATATCCGTCGGAAAAATGTCTCTAAGCTTGCTCTTGACTTTTCCGATGTAGAGATTAAAAGCATAAGAGTCGGAGAACTCTCGGAAGCTGTGGGAAGGACTCTAGGGGATCTTGATCTCCGAAAAAAATATGGGGTTTCTGTTCTTGCAATTTCCAGAAATCACAGGCTCATATATGATATGCGGGCTGAGACAGAACTTAATCCAGACGATATCCTCCTTGTAATCAGTCCCCCGGAGGAGCTTGAGGAAATTAGAAAGCTTTTTGAAAATAAGGCATGATAAATAGCGCTATTTATTCCTCAACATTTTTTAAATTAGACTTTTGGTTCCCGTAAATTTAAAATTATTAGAAAGGGGATAAAAGGGAGAAAAGCAAAGATTCTCCCAAAATCATTTTTTATAACGAAATTACTTTTGCCTGATAATGTTTTTGACCCGCCTATCCCATTCTGTGGATTCGAAAAGTTCTCGAAGTTCTGGAGAGTCATCAATAAAGCAGAATCCCCAGTAAACCGCAGGTAGAAACTCCCGCTTCCACTGCTCCTTTTTCTTTTTATCGAGGAACTGATATGTTTCTGATGAAGAAAGGCGGCTTACGAATCCGAGCACTTTTACAAGGTCCGGGATGTTCTTCTGGGCAGAGCCAAGTTTCAGGCATTTAAGTCTGTAATTGTCTATATTTCTGAAATCGGGATCGAAACCAAGAGTTTTTAAGATCCGGTTTTTCTCGGGATTTGAGAGATGTAAACCTTCGTATTTAAGAGAATTTAAAGCCTGAAGTTTCAGAAGCCATTCAACTTCTCCAAAGACTTTAGGCTTATGCTGCCTTGAAACGTCCCCTAACCTGCGGTCCTCATAGGCTTCCCGTTTTAGCTGATTTATCTTACCTGAGAGACCAGCCAGTTCTTCTGCATCCCCGGGCTCCCTAACCCTGAATCTCAGGGTAGCCCGCATAAGCTCACGTTTTTCCCGCTCAAAAGCTCCTATATCTTTTTCCTCGGTTAGAGCAAGCAGGCGTGAAAAATATTTTGCCCTTATTGCAGTTGGTGGAAGCCTTACAGGCACTTCTCTGATCTGAGCATCCTTTCCTTTACCTTTTCCGAGTGTGCTGAAGTCCACCTTGTTGATCTCAATCTTTCCTTCTTTAATAGCCCGAGCTGCATCTCCTTCGGAAAAGAGCTCTTCGAGACGGATTTCAGGCTGGAGCATCTGGACCTGATCAACCTTTTCTCCGTTAAATACTCCTTCTCCAAAATGCTGATAAAGAGAGTCAATACTGTCCGAAATCTCAAAAATATTGCCCTTCTTCTTTCCAGAAACCGGAGAAAGTCTTGTTACTCTTCCGACCTGCTGCTCAAAAAGTCGCATGCTAAGGGTGGGCCGAAGAAGCACGAGAGCTTCAAGACCGGGGAAGTCAAAACCTTCAATCAGCATGCCTACAGTGCAGAGAACATATGGAGGCTTCCCTATCTCTTTAAAAGCTGCAAGGAGGGCATTTTGTTCTTCTTTAGGTAATTCGGATGTAATAAAGGCTGCATCTTTAAACCCACCTTTTGAGGTATAATTATCAAAATCAAGAGGAAGGACAGGATCAGGATCTTTTTCCAGCTTTTGGGCAGAGATTTCCCCGTTGAAAACAGACGCAGTAAGCTTTGCGTGGAAAGCGTTTATTTCTTCACCGCTCTCTTTTGCACCATAAACACGTTTCCTGACAGGGGCACAGAATACGAGAGTCTTTACGTCCCTGTGTTTTACCATAGAATCGTACACATCACTTGCAAGCTGAGTTCTTCGGATTACTTTTTTCAGCTTATCTGCAGTGCTGCAGTCAAGGAAAAGGTCCTGTTTATCAAGCTCATCCAGCCCCTTTTCAAAATCAAAAATCTCAAAAATATCTTCGGAACTTTCTGCAATAGTATATTTAAGAGGAGCAAGTTCTTCGTCCAGGATACACTCGGGAAGCGTTTTTGCATAGATTTCTCTCATATCTCCTGCAATTTCATCCACGAACTTGACATTTCCGACAACACCCTGGAATGGAGTTGCAGTCATTCCAAGAATTTTAGTCCTTTCCCCTAATTCATTTAGAAAATCGTTCCCTTTGTTATTGATGAAATTGTGGATTTCATCTATAATTGCAAGATCAGTAAATTCAAGAATCAAATCTTTAATTTCAGATCCCTGTTTTCCAAGTACTGTTTGCAGAGATGCGAAAAGCACAAAGCCTTTACCCTCTCCCTGCCCGATATTTTTTAAAGCTTCAGCAAGCTCTTTTCTGTCAATCTTATTTTCAGAAGAGAGGAGAGCACTGTTTGGAAAAAGAGGGTTTTCTTTCTTCCTGTCGTAATAGGTTTGACTAAGAAGAGGGTTGTTTTTCGAGACAAGGAAAAGCACAAGCTTTCCTTCGTCATAGTACTTTTTCATTATATGCTTCGAAAGAAAAGTCTTGCCCCAGCCCGTAGGAACCTTGATGTAGCCTCTTTGATAGGTTTTAAAGTATTGCAGAATATCCTCAAAAATTTTCTTTTTATCTTCCTTCAAGGGCTCGAGCTCGACGGTTTCCATACCGACTGCTGCTTTATTTGAAATTGTCATTAATACGCTGTCCTTAAAACTTGTCACTTTATAATTTTTTTAATTCATTTTAAAAACCAGAAAGTACCTTCAAAAAGGTTTCTGGGAAAGTGGTATAGCCCATGCAACAGGAAAATATTGCATGTAACTGTAAATCTTATAAGAAGTAACCCCTCAAATTACATTAACTTATAAATAGCTTATAAAAAATTTCAGTTCAGAAAACTTCAGCTGACTTCTTTCTGTCCAGAACCTGAAAAGAGTGATTCTGGAACTGCTTTTATTTAAAAGTAATCCCTTTTTAATAATAAGAACTACGTCAATATATATTTTATGGCAAAAAGTCAGAGGAAAAGGGCAAATAAAGAGTTTTTCAGGGTTCTTTACTGCACCTTTCCCCACTAAATTTTTTGGAAAACTTAAAAGAACTTTGGCCTTGCAGTAAGATACTTTGCAAGAGGCAGTTTTCTATACGGTTTACCTGTTATTTCGCCTCTGACCCTCTTATTGAGTTCTTCCGGAGTTATCTGCACTTTTGCAGGCTTATTCTGCTCGGATTCGGCTCTGATGGTCACGTTAATAGTACCTTCTTCTATTTCTTTATCTCCAATAACCACTACATAAGGAATCCATTCCCTGCCTGCTTCCCTGATTTTCTTCCCTATGGACAGGTCGCGGTCGTCAATATCAACCCTGCAGTCAAGCTTGTTTGAAACTTCCTCGGCAAAAGCAATATGTTTTTCCGAAACCGGTACGATCCGGGCCTGGGTAGGAGAAAGCCAGACGGGCAGCATAGGAACCTTTCCTTCTTCGGTTTCCATTGCAGCCTTTTCAAGGAGAGCGTAAATGCAGCGTTCAATTGCCCCGCTGGGAGAACAGTGAAGGACGGTTGGCCTTTCAAGTTTACCGTCAGTATTCACATAAGAAATATCATACCTTTCGGCATTCTCTACATCTATCTGGACTGTTGAAAGAGCGCTTGCCTTGGCAAGGGCATCTACAAAGTTGAACTCGAACTTGAGCACGAAATAGAAGAAACGGGTATCCCACATCTCCACAAGCACGGGTTTGTTGACAGTCTTTGCCATACTTACTACAAGTTCTTTGTTAGACTCGTAAAAGTCCCTGGTAAAGCGGATGGCAACTTCATAATCATTAATATGAATTCCCATATTTTCAAGCACATCGATGCAGAGGTCATACTGCTGCTTGAACTGGTCAACGGCCTGGCTCATATCTTCACAGAGTGTATGCATGTCAGGCATGGTAAAAGCTCGAAGCCTTCTTAAACCCACGAGCTCTCCCCGCTGTTCCTTTCTGAAACTGTAGCGAGTCATTTCGATCATCCTGAGAGGCAGGTTCTTGTAGGAGATCGTCATGTCGTGGTTCATCAGGAATTGCCCGAAGCAGGCTGCAAAACGCAGGAACATCTGCCGCTTATCAGACTCTATAGAATACTGTCTTGCAGGGAACCTGTCAAGGTATTTCTTTAGAGTCGGATGATTCATGTCGTACATGAGAGGAGTTTCAACTTCCATTGCCCCGAATTCGGTTGCGACATCAAGAACATAATTTTCAAGAAGGGATTTCACAAGCCTTCCTTTAGGATAATAGCGCATATTTCCAGAATCTGAACCTGGCTCATAATCCGCAAGCTCAAGCCTGCGCATGAGTTCAACATGAGGAGGAGCCCTCTCAACAGCCCTGCTCTTGGAAATTTCATAGTTAACAAACTGCTGGAGTTTCGGGTAAGGAGTAAGATCAAAGCCCTCAACTTCATGAAGTTCTCCATCAGGAGTCAGGATGCGCCAGTAAGACCTAGCAGTTCCTTCGGCTTTCAGGGCTTCGGAAACAACCTCTTCTTTTTCTCCTTCAACTTCGACTTTACTTACTGTTTTTACAGCTCCTTCAGGTCGGATGCTTCTGGAAAGTTCGGAGAGAGGATGCCCTTTACAGCTTACGGTGAAAGCCTTATACCATCCGAAAGGAGCACGTTTAACCTCGTATTTGCCCGAGAGAGCAGCTTCAATACCTTTTAAGACCTGAACTGCAGTTTTCGGAGAGGAAAGGTTAGAGCTTAAGTGGGCGTAAGGATAGAGCATTATACGGTCTGTTTTGACCTGGGCTGCTACCTTTTCGATTTCACAAACAGCCTTTTCTATAGCTTCTTCAGGATTTGCTTCATCTACGCTTTCCACAGCCGTGAAAACAGTAAGCGCTTCCTCAAGCCTTCCTGATTTCAGGGAATCTTCAATTTTTTCAGCAACTGGAGTTTGTTTTTTGGTTTCGTATTCAATATAATCAGAGTGAATGAGCAATAACTGCATTCTATCACCTGTCTGGTCAGTGAAATATGGTTCCGAATCACTTCGGTTCTGAATCAAATAATTGACTTATTTCAGGACTGTCTGCGGTCTGTACCCGTTGGCAGATCTTGATTAAAGTAAATAAAGAAGAATATATGAAAGTCCTAACATCCTGCAATGATATAAAGCAATCCCTTTCGACTGATATTTCTTAATTTAACCTGAAAAATCTTCCTGGGTTTTTTGGATTTTTCAGCTTACTTTCCTTCATCTTTTGAAATCATTTTTCAGATTCTGCCTTGCACCTTTTGGGGTTTGGAAGATACATGTTAGAATCTATCAATTCCGGATGGATGTGTTCCTGATAAACTCTATAAGCTGCAACCAGTGCTCCCAGGAGGATAGGAGCCGCAAAAAAACCTGCAATTCCTCCAACGAAAGCTCCTCCAAGGAAGGCAAGCATTAAAGGCATGGGATGAATTTTGGACTTCATACCTGTAAGATAAGGTCTCAGGATCAGTTCGGGAGGACCATAAATTACAAGAGAAGAAACCACCAGGAAAAGAACTGCACTTTCAAATCCCTGCTCAATATAGCGCATTAAAGCCAGGGGTACCAGTACCATATATCCTGCAAAAAGAGGGATTATTGAGGCTATGAAGATCAGGGTTGCTAACGCCAATACATGAGGAAATCCAAAAAAATAGAAAACGAAAACCGAAGTAACGCTTACTATGAGGGCAGAATAAGCATTACCGATGAAAA
Source organism: uncultured Methanosarcinales archaeon (assembly GCA_964498825.1). Taxonomy (GTDB): domain Archaea; phylum Halobacteriota; class Methanosarcinia; order Methanosarcinales; family Methanosarcinaceae; genus Methanosarcina. The sequence goes on along the minus strand of CAZCKG010000021.1, from coordinate 2,628 downwards.
TTCCTCCAAGGATTAGATCCAGGTGACATGCGTAGCGGTTTACCACTCTTTTATATTCTTCAGGGATAACGCCAAGAAAAGCACAATAAAGCCTGTCTCCATCAGCAAGTATAAAATAGCAGAAAATGATCGAAACTATGAAATTAATGATAAAGAGACCGATGCTTTGAGCATACGAGATTAGCCCTATACTACCAACTGCGGGAAGCAAAGATTTGAAAAGATCCCAGATGGCATCATTGATACCTTGTAGAAGTTTTTCCGGGATTTGAAGAGCACTTATAAAATCAAAAATTGCGCCTATAACTGCATTTTGATTGTCAAGAATCCAGGACATCTGATTAAGGATTTCAACAATACCTGCTCCTACAATGAACACTATAGGAAAAAAAATACAAAGACTGGCAAAAAGAGCTCCAATTTTCCTGTGCTTTTTAAATTTCACACAAAGAGGCCTTGCGATGTAAGCAAAGACCAGGCCAAGTACAATTCCGTCTGCTAGAGGCAGTAGGATTATAATAGCAAAACATAAAAGCACCGCTACTGCCAGAGCCGCTCCAATTTTCCATCGACTGGCGACTAATTTGTCATAACCATCCAGAGATCTGATTCCTGTTCTTGGCTTATCCGAGCTTGCATCATGAGACATGCTGCAATAGTGTATGAAACAGTTTATATAAATAATTAGCCTGTAATGATGAAAACGATGCCTGAAAACCAAAGCAAATAAAAAAGTAATTTTACCGCTAGTGTCGCGTCAATATCCACGACTCTGCGATCTATCGGAGGTGATCTACATCACCTTCCTTGATTTTAATTTAAAATTTAATCTATAGTATACTTTGGAATCAATTCGCTTGCAACAAAATTCGTTTTTTAGCTGACAAAAATCATTCATCCAATCTTAAAGTAAGTTGAGTCACCCTCTTAAAATTCCTAGAAATGAACAAAATCAGAACTGTCATTAATTCGAATTATTTGTCGCTGTCAAAAAGGGAACCCTAACATATTTAACTGCAGTTTATTCCCATTTCTATTCTAAATTTCTGGCCATATACTTATATAAGTACATTAAATGAACAAACTTATTTATATTTAGACAGCTTTTATTATATTTGGAAATAAGTTTACCCTGTGCGCACCTAACCTGCAAAATAAGTGAACATCCAATCGCATCACATAAGCAGGGTAAAAAGTTTTGCTCCCACAGTCTTTCTTATGAGCATGAGAAAGATCATGGGAGCAAACGCCATCCCACCTCAAAAAGAGAAAGGAAGTTTTCTTAAGGTCTGCTTCCTTACCACTCCATGTTTGAACAACTTAAAGGATGATCATTTCTGATGTAACAGGAATGACCATCTTTTAAACGCATCTATCCACTTTTTCAACATTAAAGATATTTTTGAGATTTTACATTTCCCGGAATAATTCTGGGCCGTAAAAAATCAGGATGTATTTCGTCAAGAAATTCATCACCATATCCTTCAAAATCCAAAAAACTCTCTATCATACTTTTATGGCTTGCCTGGAGGATGATGTTTTTGGTGATATAATCAAATTTAATCCATCCATCGTCCAATTTCTTTGCTCTTCCTGCCTGGGCAAGAACTTCCAAGTGTCTCTTTGGAGTACTTCTGGCAACTCCTAATTCTTTAGCGATCTGAGATGCTGATTTTGGTGTTTCTGTAAGAGTCTTGTATACTGTTTCCTGTGATATTTTTGGAGTCATCTTATACAGTAATACAGATTGAAAATATTTATACAATTTGTTATTATGCAAGTATAGTTTCTTTTTCAGAATAACATATGTTTTTTACACTGTAAACCTAATAATGAATTCCGCCCCATTATCTCTTTTTAATTCAAGTTCGCCTTCTAACTGGTCTACAAGAGTTGTTACCAGTTGCATGCCAAGACCCCCAGGATCTTCCAGTCAAAACTTTCAGGCACACCTACTCCATTATCTGAGACGGTTAGAATAAATCTGGTGCCTTTCAAGCCCTTGTTATTCTTTCCTGCTCTATTACCTTTATGCTCTTGGGATTCTTCTCTATAAAATTTGATTTGAATCTCCCCTTTATCTACAAGGGAAGATCTTTGAAGATGAAGCAAAGGTATAAAATGATCGGAAACAGACAGTATATGATTCTTTATAACAGTGGATTTCAAAACATCCCCAAATGACTTAATGGCAAGAAATAAAGCTATGACTGAGTCTGTTAGTAACTCTTTAGTGGTATTATTTACACAAATTGATCAAAAAAGGAAGGGACGGTTAATATGCATACTGTCCCTCTACGTAAAAAATCTTACCTTTTTTATTTTCATCCTGAAACCGCATATTGTCCTTTTTATATGGTGTCATTTCTCCGCAATGTGGACAATGTGCTACGCTGTCATATGTTGCTGATTCAAAAAATGATTTAGCATCTCCGAATTGAATAGGGGCGCGAAACCATCCACGACACGAAAGGCATTTAATCTCACAATTAACATCTCTTACCATCTTTACCCCACCTTGGCATACTAATATGCGATGATTTGTATAAATACATTAGTATTGATTTTGGAGTTCTTGTACGCATATTCTCTTTTTATCTGGCAGTCCTTAATTGCGTCTGATTCTTT
>CAZCKG010000020.1:0-17959 GCA_964498825.1 uncultured Methanosarcinales archaeon | reverse complement strand
TATACATTGAAAAAATTATACATTGAAAAAAAGAACAAATTTTCCTTTTGTTTTATTCATTATCTTGAGGTCCATAAAGCTCAGAGTCTATCCTGAATTGACCCCCCAAGGTTTTTACCTTTACCACTTTTTAAGGTAGACTCTTGGGTTACGAAATAACTATCTTTGATTTGTCAGAGAAATCTTTAAAAAAAGTAAAATAAGGACTTATTCATCGAAGCCCTTCTTTTGGTACTCTTAACTTATCGGCAGAATTAATTGCTCTATCCCGTTTTTCGAATATAGTCTCAAGAGTTTTTATATAAATCGAAGTACTCCTGCCTGATTCTTATTCTATCAATCCTTTTCGGGAATACCAGTCATAATCATGGGCAAAGCGTTCTTTGTTGAATTTCGCTAGCTGGCAAAAATATTCTGTATGCTGTCGGTGTATCTCATCCTGATCTGGATATTTGATTTCTCCATGGATTGACTTTACCAGCTTTTTCCCAAGATTTCTTGCAGGGTCCATAGACTTCTCAAGTGCAGAAGGATCTCTGCCGAGCATGACTCCAATATCGCCCACAACAGTAACTCCAAGATTCATGAGAACTTCATTCATATACTCCAATACCTTATCCTCCCCACTTCCTCCTGCTGTGCAAACTGAGCATCCGAATTTTCCGGTCAGCATCTGACAGTGAATAGCATCTGAAAGTCGGTCAAAAAGAGCTTTCATAGGAGCAGGGACAGAATTGATGTAATTCGGAGCGCCAAGAACAATTCCATCAGCATTCAAAATCTTCTGGAATAACTCTTCAAAGTCATCGATTAAAGGGCATTCCCCTTTAGCATAACAGGTTCCGCACGCAGTACAGTACTCGATATTCAGTTTGTAGAGATCTACAAGCTCAGTTTCTGCTCCTTCAGACTCAGCCCCATTAAGGACAGATTTTACCAGTTGCAGGGTGTTACTTGAATTTCCTTTCGGACTTGCATTAATTCCAATTATTTTCATAATTATTCCCTTCGTAAAATACTTCAAAAATAATATTACCGTGTCGTCTTTTTACCTTCAGAAGGCGCTCCGGTATTAACTATCGAACTTCCTTTTCCTCTTACAAGAGAAGCGGATATCCCGATTATGCAGAGGATAGTAAACAGGCTGAATGCATAGTGCAGACTTGAAATGAACTGTGAATAATAAGCAGGCGTGATCTCAACAGGGCCGATAACGATTGCAAAGATCATCATTGCTATACCCATAGAAAGCATCTGGCCAAGAAGCCTCATGGTTCCATTCATTCCGGATGCAACACCATAGAATCTCTTTTCAACCGAACTCATAATTGCATTCGTATTAGGGGAAGAGAAGAGCCCGAATCCTGCGCCGAGCACGAGAAGGATGAGAACAAGCTGCCAGAGAGGAGTCGTCTCTGTGAGGAAAATGAGGAAAAAGAGCCCGATTGCAGTAAGAGCCATTCCCGTAGATGCAACAATACGTGGTTCAATTCTGTCAGAGAGCTTCCCCGAAATAGGCGAAATAATCGCCTGGACAACCGGCTGTGCTATCAGGATAAGTCCGGCATGTTCAGGAGTGAAGCCTTTTGTGTACTGCAGATCCAGACTTAAGAGAAAGGTCACTGCAAAAGTTGCACTGTAATTAATGAGAGCAGCAATGTTAGAAAGGGCAAAAATCCTGTTATTTGTCAGGAGCCTGATATCAAGAACTGGAAAAGGTATTCTCATCTCATACAGGGCAAAAATGCCAACTCCAAGAATTCCCACCCCTAATAGGGCTGCTCCTTTGAAATCAGGAAGAGTTGAGAACCCATACATAACTGCAACAATTGCTGTTCCGTATATAACGGATCCTATAAGGTCAAACTTCTCCCCTCTGCACTCAGCCCACTCTCTTTTTAATTTCCAGAGAATCAGAAGAACTGCTGCAATACCTATAGGGACATTTACAAAGAAAATACTTCTCCAGCCAAGGTACTGGGTCATTATACCGCCAAGGAAGGGGCCGACAGAAAGCCCTAGATAAACTGCAGTGATATAAGTTCCGAGAGCTTTTCCGCGTTCTCCGGGAGGAAAGACGGAAGTAACAATAGCAACGCCTGTCCCGAAGATCATAGCACTTCCTAAACCCTGGACGACCCTGATTCCTATAAACATTTCTGTTGAAGGGACTATGGTCATTATCAGAGATGCAAGGCTGAAAATCGCAATTCCGTAGAGGAAAACTTTTTTTCTTCCGTATATATCCGCAATTTTTCCAAAAGGAACAAGAAACACTGCTGAAGATAGGAGATAAGCGGTTGCAACCCACGAGAGGGCAATCGCGTTCATATGAAATTCTGCCCCGATTGTAGGCAGGGCAATATTTACCGCCGATCCATCGAAAGGAGTGATAAATCCTGCGAGTATTGCAATAAGTAAAACTACACGTTTTTCTGCGGCATGGACAGGAGTATCAGGGGTCTGACAGATCTCGGACACTTCAGAAGTTATTTCTTTATTTTTAGCAGGAGGCCCGGAAATACTTGTTTCTATCATGTTTATCACTGATCAGAAGGGCATCAGCTGCTATCTCTTTTGGGAAAATAGTAACAGGTTTGTGTGAAAGAATAGAGGTTCGGCGATAATGCTCTTCATAGTTTTTTTCATTATAGTTGACACATCAACAATTATGATATAAACTATTTATTATAAATAGTATACCGTTCAACTAGTTTTTTAATAGTTCAAAAGGTACTGATTTTTCATGAGTGTGAATGATGAGTGAAGAAACACCTATCCAGTGGATTGAGGACATAGATATAGTTACTGCACTGATATCGTTTACATATCGTTCGGTTCAGAAATATTTTGCAAAAGAATTGAATTCTTACAATATTGGATGGGGACACTTCGCTATCCTTATGGCTCTGTATAATAAGGAGGGATGTAGCCAGGATAGTCTTGCACAGTCAAGAGGATTTGATAAAACGATGATCGCCAAATCCATACTTCGCCTGGAAAAAGAAGACATTGTTTACCGGGAAATCGATGAGGCAGACAAACGGATCAAAAGGCTTTACCTCACAGAAAAAGGCAAAAAACTAAAGCCTGAGATGCAGAAAATAGGATTCGAGTTGAATGCTCTCCTCCTTAAGGATTTTAGGATCGACGAAACTTCAGACGCTATTGAAATTGTCAGGAAGATTGCATTGAACGCTGCCAGACTTTAGTGCCGCAAATTAATACTGTAATGCCACAAATTCAGACTTTTGCCATAAATTCACAGGCCAGGAAAAATAATATTTTACTCTCGAGAAGCTTATGAATTTGAAAGAAGAATTTCCTGTATCCTTAAGGCATTTACTTAATTGGAATATTGAGATTAATACTCAAACTAAGAGGACTTTAAAACCTTATCTTCATCAGGCCTAAGTCTATAAAATTTCATAAATTAATAGTTTTAAGGTGTTTTAAGCAAATTAAAGCCATAAAACTGAATTTACGAAAAATTAGGTAATGAGATTAAATTTATAAGAAATTAGTGAATTTAGGCATTCGACTAAGCTATATGAATTTATAGAGGTTATGGACTCACAATGAATGAAATAATTACCTGGATATTAATTGTACTCTGTCTTTTACAGTCAGCTATCTTTTCCGGGATGACTATAGGGGTTTTTGGCCTCGGGAGACTCAGGCTTGAAATCGAAGCCGAGGCAGATAACAAAGAGGCTATGAAAATCCTGCAGATCCGGCGGGATTCCAATTTCCTTCTTACTACAATGCTCTGGGGAAACGTAGGGATAAATGTTCTTATTGCCCTGCTTACGGATTCTGTGTTGACAGGAGCCTCAGCTTTCCTCTTCTCTACATTCGTAATCACCTGTTTTGGGGAGATTGCTCCTCAGGCATATTTTTCCCGAAATGCCCTGAAACTTGGAGCAAAGTTAACTCCTGTAGTCCGTTTCTACCAGATGCTGCTTTATCCTGTAGCTAAACCTACAGCTCTTATTCTTGACTGGTGGCTCGGCAGGGAAAAACTTGAACTTTTTAAAGAGCAGTCCATGAGAATAATGCTCGAAAAGCACATAGAATCGGGAAAAACCGATATTGGCGCTTTTGAAGGAATAGGAGCGCTTAACTTTCTTTCAATAGACGACGTAAGTATTTCCGATGAAGGTTCGATAATAGATTCCAGAAGCATAATCTCCCTTCCTGTTGAGAATAATCGTCCGGTTTTTCCTTCATTTAACAGGGATCCACTGGATCCTTTTCTACAAAAGATAGAGGCATCAGGAAAAAAATGGGTGGTACTGACCAGCCCCGTCGACGAGCCTGTCATGGTTCTTGATGCGGATCATTTCCTCAGGGACGCGGTTTATAAGAAAGGCCCAATAATCCCTCTTTCTTACTGTCATTTTCCTGTTATTGTCAAGTCTCCGAAAACCAGGCTTGAAAGAGTAATCCGGCAGTTTAAAGTATACCCACAGTATCCGGAAGATGATGTAATTGACCAGGACCTTATTCTTTACTGGGGTCACGAAAAAAGAATTATAACGGGTTCGGACATTTTGGGCCGTCTGCTCCGCGGAATTGTAGTGGAATGCGAACTGGACTCCGGATGCGAGGTCCCTGTTCCATCCTCAAAGCCTGGAATTGTCAAAAGGAAATTGTAAGGAGAAAAGAAAAAAAAGAACCTAAAGGATAAAAGAAAAATCGCTTGAAATTTGAGACAGAAATTTAAAATTTTAAACCAATTCGATAACTCTCATTTCTTATTAAATTTTTTGTTAAATTTTTTGTTAAAGTTTTGTTTGATATTGGAAAGATATTACAGGAAGTGTTAGAGGTATATGGAAAGCGTTGAGTAACTATTAACAGGAGTTAAACATCCTTTCATAAGGTCTTTTATCATTTTGAAGAATGAGTTGATTTTTATTAATCATAAAATTATAAGTATGTATGATAGCTGAATAGTGAAAAATATGATCATCACCCTTAATCAGATAAAGTTAGCTCACTTATATTTGCCAATTGAGCCTCAAAAAGGCAGCTAATGGTGATGTTTTGTACGGGTTAAATATTTACAAACATAGATAGATTTAAATTGTAATTCGCCCAATAACTGAAAAATGTCTTATACCTTTGAGATTGTTATCGTCCTTGTTCTTATCGCACTTAATGGCATCTTTGCCATGTCAGAATTTGCTCTTGTGTCAGCCAAAAAAATCCGTCTCAAACAACAGGCGGAAGAAGGAGATACAAGGGCATCTGTTGCACTTAAACTTGCAAATGAGCCTACTTCTTTTCTTTCAACCATTCAGATAGGAATCACGCTGGTAGGTATCTTTGCCGGTGCATTTGGGGGAGCCACAATAGCCGAAGGGCTTGCAATCTACTTTAATGGATTTCCTTCTCTTGCCCCATATAGTGATGCTATCAGCATCACCCTTGTGGTACTTGTGATCACGTATATGACGTTAATTTTTGGAGAACTGGTTCCAAAGAGGCTGGCTCTCAATAATGCGGAACCAATTGCGTCTTACGTCGCAAAACCTATGTTCTACCTTTCAATCATAGCAAAGCCACTGGTAATCATTCTAAGTCATTCAACTGAGGGAGTGCTCAGGCTTCTGAGGGTCCGAAAAATCACCGGAGCACCAGTAACGGAAGAGGAAATCAAGTTTATGCTTGAAGAGGGAACCGAAGCCGGTGTTTTTGAGAAAGCAGAGCTGAGTATGATAGAAGGTGTGTTTGATATCGGGGACCGTCGGGTAGATTCTCTGATGACGCATCGTAGTGACATCATTGCTCTTGATCTGGATGACCCCGCAGATGAGAACCTGCGGAAAATGATTGGAAGCGGCCGATCCAATTTCCCAGCTTATGAAAGTGATCTGGATAATATTGTCGGTATGGTATCCGTAAAGGATGTCCTGGCAAGGCTCGTGGAAAACGGCGCAACCGATATAAGAGGTTCAATCACAAAACCGCTCATTGCACCTGAAGCTATAACAGTCCTGAAACTCCTCGAATTATTCAAGGAAACTGGAGTGCATGTTGCCCTTATAACTGACGAATACGGAAGCATCCAGGGCATAGTTACTTTACATGACATCATGGAAGCAATAGTAGGGGACGTTTATTCTCTCGGCGAGCCTGTGGAAATGCAGGTGGTGGTTCGGGAAGACGGCTCCTGGCTGGTTGATGGAGATACGTCTGTTGAAAAGCTCAAGGATGTCTTATCTGTGGATTCCTTTCCAGAGGAAGAAAAAGGATATTATCGGACCGTTGCCGGAATGATTATGTTTATCTTGCAGAGAATACCTACAACGGGGGACCATGTTGAATTAAGAGGACTGCGCTATGAGGTGGTTGATATGGATGGACATAGAATAGACAAAGTGCTGATTACTCGAGTTCCTGCAATCCCTATGGATTGAATACCACTTTTCAGGGGGCTGAAAAGGTAACTTAATTGATAAGAACCTTATTTCGGAATCAAATTGTGAGGTGCCTGTTCCGACCTCTCAGCCCGAAATTGCCAGAAGGAGAACTTTGAGAAGAGAAAGGCATAGGGAAGATAAAGAACAGGAAAATGAATAAAAAATAGTATAGAGGAGGTAAAGTTACTCTTTGTATGCAGGAAGGGTAATTACGCCTATTTCCTGAAGAGGATAACCCACGGCAAAGTGGTAGAGATCCTGGTATTCGAGCCCTTTGAGCCCGATGGCTTCATGCAGGGGGTCATCGAAAAAACATCCTATCCCACAGCCTTTCATGCCTTTTGTTTCAGCTTCAAGGTAAAGAAGCTGTCCCAGAAATCCACATTCCCAGAAAAGATGGGGGTACATCCAGGAGCCGAATTTATTCAAAGGCTCTTCGAATTCAGAGAGCATGCAGGCAGTAAAACAGGCATCTGCAGCCTTTCGCTGAGAGCAGGAAAGCTGGGCTATAAAGTCATGTAATTCCTCTTCCATAAGCAGATAGAACTCAAGATCAGACGGACAATTTTCCGGTTTTTCCCACAGAAAATCCGGCCTTATAGCGACTTTAAACTTCTCCTTTTCCCCGGGTTTTCTAAGAAGTATGTAAAGACCAGGGAGAAGATCCTTTACCCTATTTACAAAGAGAAGCAGATGCGTAAAGGAGCCAAAACCAGGTGAGTTGAGGATTGGATTTTTTTCAGGAAGGGTTTTTTGCAGCATTTCATAAAAAATTTCTTTCTCCATATATGCGCTGTTATCCATTTCAATGGCACTTCTCCTTTTGTGAATTATGTTTCTCAGAGAAGCCGGTATTTCCAGGTCTGACATGGAATCGGAATCACTAACTTTAAGGGGTGGAGCATTCTGTATACCAGGCGAAGATTCCTGCTTTTTTTCGATATAATAATCGGTTTCTCCCTTTCGAACTGCTGATGCAGCCTTTTCAATCCCCATCCATTCAACATGTTTCGGACTTAATTTATCAGGGGTGCCTTCCCAGAAAAGTTTTCTAAAAACAGGAACTGCACTTGAAGGAATTTTACCCGGAATATCTTTTTCTCCTGCCGGGTAAATCGCGAGCAGACAGACAGGTTCTTCTTTTTCAGGTCCCCTTTTTTCGGAAATGCCAAGAAGCTCTGCAATATCCTCTGTGCTCATGTCCTCAAGAGTGCTTGTCTTCCAGCCAAGTCCGGCAGCAGCAAAAGTCAGAGCAGCAATTGCGTGTCCTATATCATGATTGGCATATCGGAAAGCTCTAAGCCCGTATTTCCAGGAAACTCTCCAGTAAATTGAGCTCAAGCCTACAAAGAAAGTGCCTTTCGGAAAGCCGGAACTTAACAGTTTCCAGGTTTCCTGAGGAAATTCGGCTCTTAGCTCAAGGGCGTGAGATAAAGGAACGTAATGGCATACAGCCGGATTTTTTAAGAGTCCCTGGACAGGACCTGAAAGAAGGTAAACCTCTGTAGGGTGCAGGTTTCCACTTGAGGGATTGACTCGAAGAGGCCATTTTGTACCTCCCGCTTTCTTCCAGGCTGAGATTGCAAAGCTGTCAAAAAAAAGCCTGGAAATATTTTTCTCATCAAGCTCTAAAGGCTTGAGTTCTTCAGGAGAAAAAACCTGCTCATAGGCAGGAAAAACTTCAGCATCTATTTGCTCTTCACTCCATTTCTCCAGGCTCAGAAGCCGAGCCCCCTGATAGTTTAGAAATGGATCTGGTTTGATTGGCATATCCAGATGGTGGGGACCTGGCGCATAAGCTTTGAAGTTGTGCTTACTTGCCTGATGATAAGCCAGTATCTCTTCAAGTTCTTCTTTCATAACAAGGCACCTGCCAACAACAGATTACTGAGATAAATAACTGAGATAAATAACTGAACGATATCTTCTTCATTTACGCCCAAAAACGGAGATAAATACTGGAGTGACCCGGAGTGACCCATTTCTCTATGAAGATATATCCCTGAAAATATAAATTGATTCTTCTTTTAGAAAGTATCGAATCTGAAAATCAAAGAGTCATTTATGAAAAAAGGTCTGTAAATCTTATCCATTATCTAATTCAAACAATAAATTTCCTCTATACTCAAATTTAAACTATAAGGGGATAGATCAAGCTATAAGAAGGTAGAGAAACGCTGAAACCCCTGCACCTGCAAAAGTTGCCACAAAATTGACTCCACTGTTTGAAAGTATCCCTCTCTTCTGTAGTGTAGCTCCTAGATAACTGTCTATATTTGTCCCCATAAAGCCCCCTGCTGTTGTAATAATAACTGTGAGCCAGAAATTATCAGATACACCCAGTATGTAGGCAAGTACGCCTATTATGGCTGAACCAAAAATTGCAGCAAGCTCTCCAAGTGAGGAAACTGCCCCATCGGCTCCGGGTTCTGAAAGCTTGAGGGTTGTAATCATCCTTGGTCTTCCTTTTGCCGTTGTCCCTATTTCACTTGCCAGGGTATCTCCTGTTGCTGTTGCAACCGTACCAAGGTATGCATAAATAATCGGAAGACTGTGTTCAGGAAAAACTCCGTATGCAACTGCCAGGACAAGGGCTGCTGTGCTGTTTGAAAACACATTTTCGTAACTCCGGATTCCGTCTTTAGCCTGTGCAATCCCTATGGCTTCTTTATAAGCAAACTTGTATCTGGTAAACCCGCCTCCGAGAATAAAAAACGTAAGCAAAAGCAAGAACCAGGACAGCCCACTGAAAACAATTATAAGAACTCCAAGAAGGGCGGCACTTAGGAGAGCCGAGACATCAGCAATTTTCGCCTTGTAGGCCAGAAGACCAAGAAAAAATGAAAAGGCAAGAGCGATAAGCATCTTTTCCGGAGGAACCCAATATCTGAATTCTTCAAAAATCCACATCGTCATTCCTGCGCCCAGAGGCACTGAAATGTTCTTGTCTATTCTTGAGGGGATTGACTCAAAAAGGGAGCCTGTGACTGCTCCGATTACAGCGATGAAAAATATGAGATTATATGAGACTGAGAGATTCTGCCAGTAGACGATCCAGCCTGCGGCAAGGAAAGCTGCAAGGATTCTTATTCCAAGGAAAACCGAACCCCAGATCATTGAGAAACTTTTCTTTTTAAGCCTGCTCCTTCTTGATTGAAAATCCTGGCCAGAGTCTGTTTCCGAAAAAGATGTTTTATGATTCCCTACTGCCGCGACTGCAAAAGCAGCAAGTACTATGTAAAAAGGATATGTATACGAAAAACTCCCTGAAATTATAGAAACAAACAACATCAGACAAAGAGAAAAATAAATGCTGACGACTTCCCTGTAGTTTGGAAGGGAGCTTCCCGAGAATCTTAATCCCAGAAAAAGTATGATGGAGAGAAGAAAGAGTAAATTAACTCCTGCAAAAGGTGCTATAAGAATGAGCAGGAGATAGAGAGTGTGCATTACTGGGATCCTATGATCGGTATTCCAGTTTTTTAAATGTCGAGTGGCTCTGTTCATCATAAGACATCTTTTGTTTTTATACTCCTTCAGGGAAGCTAGATAAAATATACTTTTCTTTATAAATAGATGGTTGTTTCTTTCTGAGAATTATTATACAATACAAATCAAAATTACACAATGTAGATAAAAAATCTACATAGTATTGACAAAAACTTACACGATATAGATCAAAATCAAAATTATCTATTTTACCTTTTTTGGTCTAAAGTTTAATTTAGGCCCTCATAGACCGCTTTTCATAGAATATTAAAAAGTGAAATCACTTTTTCTCTATTGTTTTTTCAATTTTCTCCGGCTACTTGAGTTTATGAGAGAATATATTCTCTTTCAATTACCTGAAGCATAGTGATTCTGATCCATAAGTATAACCCAAAATAAGTTAATATTCCATAATCGACAAATCAACCAATAAGGGTTACAAGACTGAAACTAATTTGCTAAACACATCCAGGTTTTGATATCTGTTAAGAATTTACAATATCTGTTAAGGATTTACTTATATTCAGAGATTCAGAGAAGTGTGCAATAGATTTAATCAATTTGTGTTTTCTGTGAGGGGAAAGAATGGAAAATTACGATCTTATTGTAATAGGAACGGGTTCTGCGATGAACTACATAAACCGTATCATCGATTCGAACCCGGAAATGAAAATTGCTGTTATCGACAAAGACAAACCCGGCGGAATCTGTCTTACAAGAGGATGCATTCCTTCTAAACTTTTGCTCTATCCTGCTGAGCTTATACGAGATATAGAAACTGCATCTCTTTTCGGGATCAAGCTTGAAATAAAAGACATTGACTTCAGTGTGATCATGGAAAGGATGCGAAAGAAAATAGGGGAAGATATAGAGTTGATAAGAAAGGGATTGACTGAAAATCCCTATCTTGATTACTATCATGAAACTGCGGAGTTCACCTCTCCATATACTTTGAAAGTAGGCGAGAAAACGCTTTACTCAAAGATGATTTTCCTCTGTACAGGTTCAAGACCTGCCATACCTCCTGTTAAAGGGCTCGAAGAAACCGGATATCTTACAAGCGATACCGTGCTTGGACTCAAAGAATGCCCCTCCAATCTTGCTATTCTTGGAGGAGGATACATTGCAGCCGAATATGGGCACTTTTTCTCGGCAATGGGAGCGGAAGTAACTGTTATCGGAAGAAATTCCCGATTCCTTCCCCAGGAAGAGCCCGAAATCTCCGAACTTGCCAGGATAAAAATGTCGGAATACATGAAGATCCTTACAAACCATGAAGTCCTGGAGGTTAGAAAAGAAGCCAATGAACAGAAAACTATAATCTCGAAGGATAAAGTTTCGGGAGAAGAATTAAAAATCACTGTAGATAAGATTCTCGTAGCTACAGGAAGAGTTCCAAATACTGATATCCTCCATCCCGAAAGAGCCGGAATCAAAACGGACATTCAGGGCTGGATTATTGTAAATGAATACCTCGAGACTTCACAGCCAAATATCTGGGCTATGGGAGATGCAAACGGGAAATACATGTTTAAGCATGTAGGAAATTACGAGTCTGGAATAGTTTATCTGAACGCTATCCTGAAAGAAAGAATGAAAGCAGACTACCACGCTGTGCCGCACGCAGTCTTTTCCTATCCTGAGATCGCCGGAGCAGGCATGGGGGAGCAGGAAGCCGTAGAAAAGTATGGAGAAGAAAGAATAGTCATAGGCCTCAAATTTTTTGAAGATACGGCAAAAGGGGCTGCTATGGAGATCAGAGACTATTTCGTAAAGGTAATTCTCGATGGTGAGGAAGAGAGAATCCTTGGTGCCCATATTATAGGGCCTCATGCCTCAATTTTAATACATCAGATAATTCCTCTCATGTATACGGAATCAAGAGGTACGGAACCGATTATGCATGGCATGGTTATCCACCCATCCCTGAATGAAGTTGTAACTGGTGCATTTTATTCACGGCTTCCCGTGGAACATTATCATCATTTCTTGAAACATGTAGGCCTTGAGGATTGAGTAAAAATTCTCATTTTGTAATTTTCTCTTCTTTTAATTTCCTTTTCCAGATGTTTATTTTTTAATCAGGTCAAAAACCCATCTGCTAATGCCTGGAGCAACATTTCCGCTGCTTCTGTAAAGTTCCACTTCAAGCCCCATTTTTTCATACTCATTAATCAGCCCCGGAATCTGGGATTCAGCCTTGAAAGTGTAAAAATGAATGTTTCCCTCTTTTCTGACTAATTTTGAGATTTCGCAAAGGAAATGATCCATGCCATAAGGGGTAGGCACAATTGCTCTGTCAAACCCATTTTCAGGAATCTTAAGCTCATTTACCTGGAGAATTTTCTCAAAATCCCCCCGAATAACCTTTACTTGTCCTTCAAGCCTGTTGATTCGAAGATTTTCCTGCAAGCAGGCGCAGGCATCGGGATTTATTTCGACAGCATACACTTTTGCACCTTTTCCTGCAGCAGGAAGCACAAAAGGACCTACTCCGGCAAAAGGAATTATGATGCATTCCCCAGGTGTAATTTTTGAGAGAACTCTTTTTCTTTCTGTGTACAGACGAGGATTAAAAAAGACTTTTTTTACGTCAAGTTTATAGGCATAGCCGTTTTCCCTGTGAATGGTTTCTGCAGATTCTCCAAGCAGAAGTTCAAAATCGGCAACTCTATGCTCTCCTTCAAGCTTACTCACCTTATTAAGTACAGCCCGAGTGTTCCCTCTCATTGAAAACAGTTTTGAGGCGATAACCTCTTTATAAGCCGAAAGTTCTGCAGGAATGGAGATTACTGCCACATCTCCCACATAATCAAAACGTTTTGGTACCATATGAAGCAGAGGTTCCTCAATTATTCCTCTCATCTCGTCTCGTAAACTCACCCTTTTTCGAAAACTCATTCAGAACACCTCTGCCTGTCGAACCATAGGCTTTTCAGGATAAATTTTTCAGGATTCTTTTCAGAATATATTTCGGATAAATTTTCCAGCTTTGTTTTTCAGGAGTTATTCTAATATATCTTTTTTGTTATAGAAATATAAAATACGGGAAAGAAGTAAAGTAAGGGAAAAGATGAAAATACAGGGAAAAGATGTAAAATACAATAAAGTACAGGAACAGCGGGAAAAATAAAATCAGAAAATTCTCAAAACATCTCTGGATTATACAGGATTAATTTCAATGAAAATTATTATAGAGACTCCAAAATACAGTTTTTGGAAATATTGCAGGACAGAAAATGGCTATGAAAGAGCTTTCTTTTCCCCTCTGCCTGTGATTTTCAATTACGGCTTCATAGAAGGGACAGAAAGCCCTGATGGCATGGAGGAAGATGTGGTCGTACTCGGACCCCGCCTGCCTAGAGGAAGTATGCTTGAAAGGGAAGATTTTGATGGAATAGTAAAATTCCTGGACGATTCTGTTCGGGATGATAAGAAAGTGGTGTACATCAGCGGATTTTCTTCTCCTTTTTTGCTTGCTTATTATTTTAGAATTTATGCTCTTTTTAAAATCTTCCTTTATGCATGTCGCAAAGGAAAAATCACAACATGTAAGTTTGAAGGAATTGTGCTCAGAAAATCACACTAAGAGGTTTTTGAAAACACTGAAAAGTTATCAGACCCTCTAATCTTTTATTTCTCTTGATAAAACAAGTTAGAAAACTACTAATAATTTAAAGAAGCTTAAAAAAAAGGTGCTTTTAACATGCCTTTTCATGTAATGCTGATCCCGACCCTTGGCTGTCCTGCTAATTGTAGTTATTGCTGGAGTTCCGTAGAGAAATCCCCGATAATGAGTATAGAAACCATAAAAGAAGTGGTTGAATGGCTCAAAGGTTTCAGGGGAGATTCGGTTACTTTTACTTTTCATGGTGGGGAACCTCTTCTGGCAGGTGCGGATTTTTACAGGGAAGCATTACCTCTACTGGCTGAGGGCTTAAATTCCAGGAGAATAGCCTTTGCAATACAGACCAACCTCTGGAAACTCACTCCCGAAATAGCCGAGATTTTTGCCGAATATAATATTCCTATAGGTTCCAGTCTGGACGGCCCGCAGGAACTCAATGATCTGCAGCGGGGAAAAGGCTACTATGAAAGAACCATGAGAGGCTATGAAATTGCCAGGGCTCATGGACTTGATGTGAGATTTATTACCACTTTTACTTCCTATTCTGTAAAATTCAGGGAGGATATTTTCAATTTTTATCTTGAAAAAGGCTTTACGCTTAAATTGCACCCCTGCCTGCCTTCTATAAAAGGGGAAAACCCCGAGAAATGGACTCTTTCCCCGGAAGAATACGGAGAACTTTTAATTTATCTTCTGGATAAATATCTGGAAAACATTGGCAGAATTGAAGTTATGAATATTGACCACCTCTGCAAATGCGTTTTCACAGGCAGAGGTACTGTCTGTACCTACGTTGACTGCATGGGAGACACATTTGCAGTCGGCCCTGATGGAAACATATACCCTTGCTATCGCTTTGTGGGCATGCCAGAATACGTTATGGGAAATGTTTATGACCACCCTACCATGGCAGACCTTGCCCAATCAGATGCCTGGAAGCTCATGCACACGTTTAAAGAATATGTGGACACAGCATGCGGCAAATGCGCCCATATCAAATACTGCAGGGGTGGCTGTCCTTACAATGCAATAGTTCCTACAAACGGTGAAATAAAAGGTGTAGATCCGCACTGCACTGCTTATAAGATGATTTTTGATGAGATAAACAACAGGGTCAACGAGGAAATGTTTGGTTCCTCTGGCATGATGGATATGTTCCAGCCTCAGTCTATGGAGCCTTCAAGGGCGGGCATAATGTCTCTAATGCTTAAAAAGATCTAAAACAGGTTATGTAGCAAATATCTGAAAGCAGGTTATTACTGAAAATTCATGAATTAATCGAGCTCCTAATTACCTGATAACCAAGCTTTTAATTACCTGGCAACTATACTTTAGCTGTAGATATGAGTATTGATCAAGTCCAATAAAGCGAGTATTTTTTTGCATATTTGGAAAATGTCGGGAAATTCCTGTGCTTTCAGTTTTCAATAACTCACCCCCACTACCTCAAATTTCTTGTGCAATATATTGAGAATGCATTAATAATGCCTTATTTTGTATTTAATCGAAACCTCTTTATTCTTGAGTTGCATAATTAGGATAGTGGATTCCGGTTTGTTTGTAAATCAAATAAATAGTTATCGGAGATCTTGTGATCTGGAAGGTTTGTATGGACCATGACGACTTGATACAGCAAAACAGAATGATGAACAAAGTAATGATCTGTACTTTCGGTGTACTGCTTACTTTGTTGGCGCTAATCGGTTTGTATGGTATCTGAACTTTACCTTTTAAAAGTTAGAGTTCAGGAGAATGCGGCAATTTAATCGGAAGAATTGCAAGCTTCTCATGTCCCTGAATTTTCGTAAAGCGCAAATGAAATAAGAGTTTATTTTGACAAGGAACCGGATTTTTCTTTATGGTTCCAGTCGTTACCTGAAGTTCCACTGGACCTCAGGAAGCCCAGAGGTATCGGGTTTTCCGCAGGTTTTACAGGAAGGAACATTTCCAGCTTATTGGCCAGCCCGGCAGTGGACGTTGTGGAAAAAATGGCTGGCTAAAGGAGTGGAAAATAACAGCTTCTTAAGTACAATCTCCAGTTTCTTGGCTGGCCCGGCAGAGGACGTTGTGGAAAAAATGGCTGGCTAAAGGAGCGGAACATAATAATTCATCAACTGCAATATTCAACTTATTAGCCAACCCGGCAGAGGACGTTGTGGAAAAAATGGCTGGTTAAAAGAGTGAATATAGTTTTCTATACACTTTAACCAGGTTCTGAAAAAGGCTCCTGAAAGGGAATTATAAAAGAGGGTTTTAAATGCCTGGAAAAAGGTGTTAAGGACAGGAAGAGAACAGGGAGTGTGAACCCTAAAAGAGTAATCGTTGAGACGGCCCTGGGTAATGAAATAAAGAAAGGATAACTTCCTTTTTTCAAGCTTCAGGGTCACTTTTTTAAACCAACTTATTTAGGCTCAAATTTGAGCTTAAAATCTTGGTGGCAAAATTATTTCTATTAAGATAAACTAATATTGTATGAAAATATATCTCAGGTTTGTTAAAATACAGAATACTTATTTTGTCAATATTTGATTACTTTTTCAAAGTTATCCAATAATCTGAAAATTAATAGCTTTGATTCTTCTAAATATGAATCTTTGTCAAGCATTACATTTTCTTTCTGGATGTATTTTCCCTCAATCAGTTCATTCCTGCAGTTTTCAATTACATTTTCGATTGCTCTGTTGTTCATTTCCAGATGAAACTGGAGCCCAATTACCCTGTCTTTGTAAATAAACCCCTGATTTTCGCAGGCTTCACTTACAAAAAGTTTCTTTGCGCCTTCGGGCAGGCTGAAGGTATCTCCATGCCAGTGAAAAGCAGTAAATTTTTCAGGAATACCTTCCAGAAGATGGGCTTCCAATTCCTCATTTTTGGCTGTAAACACTGGAAACCATCCAATTTCCTTATATTTATTTTTGAACACCTGTGCCTTCAGGACATCGGCAAGTAGCTGAGCACCAAGGCAGATTCCCAGTACTGCTTTTCCTGATGAAATAGCTTCTTCTATGAACGCTTTTTCTTCTCTAAGCCAGGGATACTTGTCATATTCATATATGTTCATAGGCCCACCCATTATTATAAGAAGGTCGAAGTTATCCGGCCTGGGAAAGTGTTCATCCTCATATAAATGAGTGGTCGATAAAGAGTACTTTCTTTCTTCTATCCATTCAACAATGGTTCCAGAATTTTCAAATTCAACGTGCTGAATGCAGTGGATTTTCAAGCTTTATTCCTTCCATTTAATAAATTTTAAATTAAAGCCATGGCATTGTTTAAAAAAGTTACTTTGAAGTAAAGTTAAGACTCGAAATGCGGGTAGAGATAAATAACAAAGTCTTGTCATAAGGTTTAATTACATCAATTATTATCTATTAAAAATTACCACCTATATAATTAAAAATCTGGACCAGTAAGGACTACTTATATATATTATTTTTTTCTCTATTGTACTCCATAAATATTGCAAATAGTGAGGTAAGCTATTTAAATCATAATGTATATGTAAATAAATTCTGTAAGTATCTTAAGGTGTCTTCTGTTTAAGTTATTTGTTACATATTCAGGAGACAATTTTTTGATCTGAGATATCTTCTACTAATATCAAATCCTATTGTGAGTTGAGAAAAATAATGTGCATAATTGCATTAACTGAAACTTAACTCACTGGAAAAAATAGAGGTAGTTTAGGGAATGAAAAAATATGATGTAATTGTTGTTGGTGCTGGAATCAGTGGGCTTCTGGCAGCGCTGACGCTTTCGAAACATGGGAAAAAAGTCCTTGTTCTTGAGAAAAAAAGGCATCTGGGTGGAAACTGCAACAGCTATATGGTAGATGGCTACCAGGTAGACACCGGAGCGCATGCCATAACCCATCTGATTGAAGGACCTTTGAAGAGATTAATGGATAACTATTTTGATTATTTACCTGTGTTTGAGGATTATGGGCATTATTATGTTCGGACTGAAAATGCCCTTGTCAAGGTTCCTTCCAACCTGAAAGATTTTGTTACATTTGACGTTATTCCGAGAAAGGACAGAGTTTTACTTTCCCAGACCCTTACAAAAGCCTTTACCCTCTCATCTTTCGGAATAGATCTTTCTAACCAGTCGGTGTATGAGTTTGTGCCAAAAAATCTTTCTAAAGATACCTACGATTTTGTGGATACTATATCAGCTTTCCTCTCAGGCAAGTCCATGAAGGAAACATCAGCCCAACGCGTCTTATCAGGTAGCAGTTTCGTAAGGGACAGCATTACACAGGAGCAGTTTGATGCCATGATAGGAAAGCTTGAGCCTAAAAAACGTCAGTCTGCGGAGTCTATCCTTGCCTCGATCCTTCCGTATCATCTTCACGCTTCCCTTCAGGCCAGAATGACCAAAGTCACCCATCCTTTTACATCTCTTGAAAGACTTG
>CAZCKG010000019.1:0-18558 GCA_964498825.1 uncultured Methanosarcinales archaeon | reverse complement strand
GATCACTGTCTTTTTGAAATAACCCTATAAACTTCTTTAGTAAATTCTCGAGCTTAGGTCAAAATTTTAGTTAGAAGCTAACCGTTCTAAATTAATCTTCCTAAATTAATCTTTCTGAATCAACCATTCTAAGTCAACCATTCTAAGTCAACCATTCTAAGTCAACCATTCTAAGTTAACCATTTATGCTGTGATAGGTCTCAAGAACTGTTAGCTCATAATACTTAACCTCTAAACTCGCTTCGCAGTTCTGACCAATGGACTTTCCGACCAACTTTTATTTGAAGAGGGCTCTAGCGTGCGTCTCCTATTACAACTCCCAGCTCCGATTTCAGGCGAGGACCTATCGCTGCCACTATACCTGGCCCATCGGTTTTTTCCTGGCATACGATAGCATGTTCAAGCAGGCCAAGACGCTCAATTTCATAAATATCCCTGCCGTGCCCTGTCCTTTTTATTGCACTTTTGATTTCCGAACGGGTAGCTGCATTAACTACAACCCTGTCAGTACCTGCTTTTTTCCAATTCCACCAGAGATCAAGCTGCTTTTTGCTGAAACGGGCCTTTATTGTCTTATTTGCCTCAAATACTTCAATTTCAACCGGCAAATGAGGTATCAGGCCGAATCTGGATGCAAGCTGTTTTGGCTTTCCACTGCCAAGAGCTTTTAGTTCTTCAGCTTCAACCATGACAGGTATGCCTATGTTTACTACAAAAGCGTCCTCTGCAAAAGCCTGAAGAAAGCCCATATACGTCTTACCTGCTTCAGCCTTTCTTGCAGGAGTCCCGTATCTGGAAACCAGAAAATTTGCAGACACTTCTTCATCTTCACCTTCAAGAGAGAACTCAACCCAGTTTTCAGGGGTAACAGAGATATCAATCTTTACTTCAAGGTCTTTCAATTCGTTCTCAACCAGGGGTTTTAAAAGGTCAATCATCCTTTCCCTGTTTTTTCCATAAATATGCTGGAGGGTTACAACTTTTATCATGATTTTCCTGCCGCTCACTCTCATCTGTTTCTCTATTCCGGAACCTGAAAGCTTCGATTTAATTCTTCAGATAAGATTCCAGAAGCTTCTCACTTTCCTCCAGGGCTGAGATAACAGTTTCATTAATAGGGCTTTCTGCCCTTTCAATCTGGTTCTGGAGTTTTTTAATATCCCGGCTATAAGGGCCGAGCTTCCGGGAAATCGCATCTTTGCTATCTCCCTGCTCCATCGCATCCGTGTGGATGCTTTCTATTTTGTTTTTAAGATACTTTATTTTTTCAAGAATTTCGGCATTTAGCGGGTCTAGCTCTTCTATCTGATCAGGCTCTTCTGGTTCTACATCTTCTGCAGGTATTTCCTCTCCACCTTCTACGCCCTCTCCTACTTCTTTTCTTCCGGACTCTTCTTTATGCGCGTTTTCTATCAAATACTCTTCAGAAATTATATCTCTGAATTCCTTAAGGGCAGTCTCTACTTCCTTTCCATATTCAGTAAGTTCCACAAATTTTATCCGCCCCTCAAATGTGAATCTTATGAGTCCGCACTGTTCCATTTTCGCGAGGATTCTTGTTGTATGGGCAAAGGTGGAATCTATTTCTTTCGAAATAACTGAGGCGTAGGTCTTTCCCATCGAGCCTATAAATAGCAGCGCAAGAGTGGGTTTTTCCTGCAAAAATAACTTTTCTGCATTTTCTTCGGACATGCTATCACATTAAAACTTTTTAGCGGATTATTTCTGGATCTCAACTAAGGCTTTTTTACGAACTAAGGCTTTTTATTATTCTTTAAGGAATTATATATAATATTGGAGTGAATATTGGAGTAAATATTAAAGTAATTTTCAGGTTTCTACCATTTTTTCACCTGGAAAGCTTCCTGATTATATCTTTTATTTCAGGAATGGGAGCATCAGTCCTGAATGAAGTTCCGCTGAAGTGAGTCCTGGAAGCTTCAAATCCATGAGCCTTAAGGGCTTCTATCAAAGTCTCTATACCGGTTGCAGAAGCCCCGAGTTCTTTACAGATCACGTGCTGGTCATAGAACATCGGGATATCCAGTTCATCCCTGCTGAAAGTGATTAACTTTTTCGCTTTATCTTTTGTATTCAGAGGGTGTACTTCAAGTTCCGAAATGACCTTATCACAGAAACAAGGTTCCCTTAAAGGTCCGAGCCAGAGAGGACCTGCAACCTTTGTGAGTGCCCCACATACCGGGCAATTCTTATCGATGTGGACTGCAAGCCCATAGACAGGCCCCCTAAACCCGCATGTCGGACAGTGAACGTTGAAACCCATTGACTTCAAAGTTCTGTCAACGTGTTTTGTCCCCGGAAGAACCTCAAGGTAGGTGCGGACGTAGTGGCGCGTCACATGAGAAAGCAGAGGCATCATTCCTTTTTCATGTTTTGCAAGTTCTCTGGCACAGGCTCCCAGGAGAACTCGCAGGCCCATTTCACTGTGATATTCCGTGTTTAAAGGTACAGCAGCATATTTCCTTATCCCAGCATTCAGATGGGCTCCGCATAAGGGAGCAGTATCTGTTGCCGTAACAGAGAGCATACTCTGTACCGAGGCGGCGGCTGCGTCCAGGAAGGGTGAAGGAGTGCCAAAGGGATCAATGTCCACTATGTGAAATTTTTGTTCGTGGAGCAGTACGTTTGCGTTCTTGCGAGTAGCCAGCGTCTTTCCCTCAAGCCCGTTAATTTTGATATTTTCCTTTATCATTTCAAACGCATCGAGGCTCCAATCATTCATTGTCGCATGGATTCCCACTTCGCCTGCGACCCTAAGGCCCCTTATTCCTGACGCAGAAAATGCATCTACATAACGGATTTCTTCCCTGAGAATTTCTTTCCTTGAAAGGAGGCTGTCTACAAATGCCGCTGTAGCTGCGACATTAATATCTCGGTTAAGCTCCATTTCCGGGTTATAAAATACAGCCGCTGCCGAGGGAGGAAAGGTTGCATCCGGAGGTGGCACCGGAACAGAAACCTTTGTTGTACCTTCGACTATGGTTTTACAGATCATTTGAAAGTGCTATCTTTGGGATCTTATTTTACAGTGATGGTCATTTCCATCTGTGGATATCCTTTCACATCGAAACTATAACTTCCAGGCTCATTGAATGTGTACTCCAGAGTTTTTCCATGTACAAGTTTCTGGTCTTCGAAAAGCCTTTCTTTACTGGTTAAGGTAAAAACACTGGATTCCTGGTAATTTCTCCACATTACGATATCTCCAGCATTGATTTCCAGTCTTGAAGGGATGAAAAGATTATTTTTGAGCCTCACAGGATGTAATTTCGGTATATTTTCACCCGATTGTACGGACCCGTTTCCTCTTTCATTTTCGACCCCAAATTCATTTTGTTCTTCTTCAAATCCTTCCTGTATTCCAGAATTTTCTGTTTCTTCAGGTGTCTCCTGTTGCTCTACTGTATCTATTCGTGCTGAAGTTTCGGTCTCTTTTGTTTCAGAAATTTCTGTATTCTCTGCCGTCTCTATCTCTTCAGATGCCCATGTTTCCTCTGACGTCTCTGTTTCTCCCTGTGTTTCAACTTCCTCTGATGTCTCTATTTTTGGTGTCCACCTTTCTTGCGAACTCCGGTATTCTCCTGAGCCCCCGCTGGAACTTTCCTCCTTTTCATTCTCTTCTGAACTCAGGCAGCCTGATACAATTACTGACAGGACGACAAGCAGCAAAATTATTCCTTTTGCTACCACTTACCTCCCCCGAATAGTAAGTTCCCTTTTTGTATTCTCAATTATATATTAGTTTTTATATATAATAACGTTTTCTAACAACTTATTAAATTGGAATCAGTTGTGAAGAAAGGATGTGATTTTCAGTGCTGTATACTGATCAATACTTCGAAAGGTGTAAAAGTGCATATGTGCACCTGTCCAGAATATCCTGAAAATAATGATAAAAAGCCTGTTAAACGGGTCGAATGTTATACCAGTAAAGAAAGAAACGTTATCAAGAATAGAGAAATGTAATCGAAAAAATCAAAGTTGGACTGGTATACCCCGCAGCAAGCTGCGGGAGTATCCGACTGAAATAATAGGCATTTCAGAGAAGTTATTCAGTTCATTATAGAAACCCTATTTGTATTTTTTAAAGTCCTTTTATGGATAAAGATTATCAGTGCTTCAATGAGCCATCATCCTTAAATTTCTACCCTTGATTTTTCAGTTTTTTCTCAGGGTTCGGCCACACTGACATTTAAACCCATTTTTGGCTGACCGACAACGACGAATGAATAATCTCCAGTCTCATTGAATGTATAAGCAAAAGCGCGCTTGTATACAAGACTCTGATTCTCAAAGAGCCCCTGCTCGCTGACCAGAGTGAGCCGCCTCTTTGGATTGTCCTCAAGATTCATCCAGGCAACTTTTTCTCCTTTCTTTATTTCAAGATTTGATGGATTTGCCCTTTTGTTAACCAGTCTTATTGTATAGGGAGTTTCTCTAATCTCTGAACTTACGTTCTCAGATTCTGTTACTGTTTCATTTTCTGTTGGAGTTATTTCCTCTTCAGTTTCATTTTCTAAGGGAGTTATGGTTTCTTCTGAAGTGATATTCTCTTCTGGAGTTATGGTTTCTTCTGAAGTGATATTCTCTTCCGGAGTTATGGTTTCTTGAGGGGTTGCATTTTCTTCTGGTGAGGGTTTCTCATTTCCCATGCAACCTGAGAGTAAAACAGTACCTAGTACGAGAAGCAGAACAACGACTTTAATTTTCATTTTCATTTTATTCCTCACATTTATAGGTCATGAAATTTCGAGAATTTGATTCCAGCTCGAATTTTCACTTAAATATAAATTAATAGTTATTTATCAGTTTCAAATTTATCTTTCTATCAAATTTGATTGGATTTGTTGATTTGTGGCTTTACCTGCACACTTTATATTCTGTCCGAATTCTCTAAATAAAATCTAATCCGTTTTTTCTCTTAAGATACCCAGTGGCATAAATGCTATTTTTCATTTTTTTGCATACTCAGGCCTACTTAAATCTCTACCTAAGTATTCTATCTTTTAAAATACTTCAGACACGTTTCTTGGAATATTAATATGTAGAGAAACTGATGAATATAATTTTAACATTTTGCTCACATATAAACGTATTCATGACCTGAAAATTTACTGCCAACATTCATTCTAACCATAGACACAGTTATTTTTTTTAAATAGAATTTTATTAAATCCCTGTCATATACTGTTCCATAAAAATAAAGCGAAAGCTCCAATAATTGCAGTTATTAAGAAGGTATTTTTTGCAATGGAAAAAAGATTATCAGAACCTGAAATTTTCGAAATAAAGGCTTTATTTATTGTACTGACAAGGCTTGCAAGCACCGCAGTGTTTGCTGCGGTTGCATAAGAAATATTTCCACTTACTGCAAGAAGGGTTACGGAAACTATAACGCCTGAACTGCTGACAAGAGCTCCGAGAGCAGTTGCATAAATCCCTGCAGTTCCTCCGGTTTTATACGCAACGCTTCCTATGATAAGGATCAGAGTAAAGGCAATGCCGAATTTAAAGGCCTGACCAAGTGAAAAAGGAGATTCGATTTTAAGTGCTGTCCCCCCCACGGGGCAGAGTTTTTGATTTCTTCTCAGAACAGCAACTGTAGAAACAAGAATGAGTATAAACTGAGGAGGGAGCATGTAAAGGAGCGTCTTACCTGTAGGGTCGACTATAAGAGTCAATGCTAGATTTCTAATTAGCATAGAGATATTGCAGAGCAGGATTCCTGTAAAGACAGCACTGTCCATATCTTTTGCTTTTTTTGAGAGTCCTGAAAGTGCTGCTGTCGTAGCCTCACTATTAACAAATCCACCAAGGAAGCCAGAATAACATATCCCGCGTGTAGTTCCGTACTTTTTCAAGAGTACATAGCTTGAGAAACTTATAAGCGAAACAAGAATTACAATAAAGATTGCATACCTGAGGTTTACAAGTCCGAAAAACTGTTTTTCCGGCATCACCGGATAAAGTATAAAAGCCACGGCAAGAAACTGTATGGCATTGTAGAGTTCCTCTTTTGTCAGGTTTCCGGCAAACTGATGTAGAGGTTGTTTCTGAATGAGGAGGATAGATACAATTATTGAAGAAATAATTGCATACAGGCCATAATCATAGCCAACAAGCACTCCCATCACAAAAATAAAGAAGAGACTTATAGGGCTGGTAACTCCTATCCGTTTGAAAAGAAAGATCTTGGCATAGGTAATTATGGAACAGATAGCTGCAAAAAATAGTGTAGCTACATAAACAAGTCCCGGACCTGTTGATTCGCTCACAAGAGCAACGAGCATGCCTGTTATACAGGTAATAGTATAACTCCTGACACCAGCAAAAATCTCATGCTCAATGCCTCTGTGTTCCCTTTCTATTCCTACCAGAATTCCTATTAGAAAGGCTATGGCCAATTTTGTCATGAAATCCAGAAAAACCGGATCGAAACCAAATTCTTCAACTGTGCCCGTAATTTAACCTCTCTACAGTTCTATATGTAATTTCGTCAATCTAATAAATGGTCCCAGAGTAATTTGTATAATTAGAGTAAAATGATAAATGAAATACTAATAGGACTTACGCACTTGAGATGCAAAATCGAGCGCAATAGGCGGTGTGGTCAATTCTGCTTTTTAAGCAGTTAGAGGTTTAGTGCTATTGATTTCTCGTTTCAACCGCGTAAGTTCTAACTAAAACAAAATATAATTTTATAGTAAGAATGCTCTTGCTAATTAAGATAGCCTCTGAAATAAGAAAAAGTTCAGAGTAAATAGAAACCTGTATAATCACAGGTTACTCCAAAAACTTATTATAAATTTGTTAATTTGATTGAAGTCTTTGTTTATGATATAACCTGGATCCTTTTCGAACCTGGATTCATTTTTATACTTCCACGAATTTAACTTCAATTGGTTTGTTTTCTGTCTCTTTAATAGTTATAACTGCACCGGAACCCTTACTGGCCTCTCCCGGATTAACCACAACTGTTTTTCCAACTGTTTCAATACCTTTTGCTTCGTGGATGTGTCCGCAGACGATCAGGTCAACTCTGTCAAGGAATTTCTGGATAGCTTTACTGCCTACGTGCCCGAAGGGAAGTTCATCTCTTGAACCATGGGGAGGGGCATGAGTAAGGAGCACTATTGTCCCACAGTCAGCAGAATCTTCTGCTGAGCAGACCATTCCCTCAAGAGCATTTTCTATCTCCTCTTCAGAAAGCTCAAAGGGAGTGTTGAAAGGCGTGGGGTTTGAACCTCCAAGCCCTATAAACCGGATATTTCTAATTTGCTCTGTTTTCCCATGCAGATTTATTGCTTTTGAAGCGTCAAGGGCTTTAAGAATGCTTCTCTGATCGCAGTTTCCGGGAATTGCAAGCACAGGTCTGTCAAACATTTCAATTAATTCATCCACTTTTTCATCAGGTCCGAAATGGGTAAGATCCCCAACAATTACAGCAAGATCAAAATCTCCGGCTTTTTCCATCATTTTCTTTATTTTCGAGTAATCCCCATGAGGATCAGATATAGCTAGTATCTTCATCAGTATCCCATCTTCAATTCTTTAATCGTTATCTGCAACCCTTTTCTACAATTTCAATTATATGCTGTTTTCTATACAGTATAATCTGCGCTTGCTTTTGAACATGCATACATGTTTTATATTTCTTACGTAAATATAGTGCCCATGCGCGATATCGTTATCATAGGGCATAAAGCAAAGACAAACGGCGATTTTTCTTTAAACGACCTTCCTGGTTCCGCAGGAAGAATGGATATCCTCTGCCGCTGCGTAAGCTCTGCCCTTTTTCTTTCTTTCGGAATGCGCAGGGACGTTAACGTTCACCTGCTTCTCCTGGGAGAACCGGACCCAGGGAAAATAGTAAGATTTGAGGGGCTTCACCTGAGGTACCTTAATCCAGATGAGAGAAGCAGTGGTTCACTTATCCAGAAAGCCCTTCAGAAAGGCGCAACAGAGCAGGATGTCCGCTCTACGCCAGGTGTCTGGATTCAGAGAGGAGACCTCAAGTCCCTGCTTTCGAAGTTTGAGGGGCGAACTCTGTATTATCTGAGAGAGGACGGGGAAGATATTAGAAAGCTTGCCAGTGAAATTCAGGATCCGGTCTTTATTCTGGGAGACCATACAGGCGTTACTGAAGAGGAGGAAGCACAGCTTCTTGAAGCAGGGGCAAAAATTATATCAGTAGGCCCTATCTCCCTGCATTCTAACCATTGCATAACTCTTATCCACAACGAACTGGACAGGGCTGAATTCGAAAGAGGAGAGTTACCAGGAGAAACTGACTGCAGAGTTGAGGAATAAGCTTCAATTTCTGCATTAACTCCAATACATAAGGTTATATCTGATTTCCCTGTATCAGGATAGAAACTTACCCTGCGGCATTTACCGGACATTTATCTTTCAAAATTGATGTGCGGATTCATCCTCAGGAGCATTTGCCCGTATCCCTGATTTGTCTTTCATCTCCTGACTATTCACTCCCAGGTCTATTTCCCGAACAAAGAGTTAAAGAAAGTGAAACAAATGGACATACTTGAAATTTCAAAAAAGATCCTGCATGAAGGCCCTGTATGCGATAACTGTCTGGGCCGTCAGTTTGCAAAACTATCTACCGGCCTGAGCAACAGAGAACGCGGGCAGGCATTAAAACTCGCCCTCGTCCTGGAAGGGGACCGAATCTACAAAAGTGAAAATAATGACTCTCTTCTCAAGGAACTTGCACCTTGCAGCTCATTTGCAAGAAAGACTCTTGGGATAGGGGGAGAAGATGAACAATGCTGGGTTTGCCTTGACCAGTTCAAAAAACTGAACGAATGGGCAGATGAAGCTGCAAAGGCTCTTGGAGACTTTGAGTATTCCACATTTCTTGTAGGCACGAAGGTTAGCGGGCTCCTGAGTGAAAATGAAGAGATTCTCTGGGCTGAAACAGGCACTGCATATGCCGAACAGCTTAAGACCGAACTTAACAGAGAAGTGGGAAAGCGGATTGCAGAAAAGGTTCAAAAAGATGTAGATTTCGAAAATCCTGACATTACAATTACTCTTGACCTTGTAAAAAACAAGCTGGAGACCCAGATTAGATCCGTATACATTATGGGGCGCTACCTTAAAATGGTAAGGGGGATTCCACAGACCCGCTGGCCTTGCAGGAAATGCAAGGGTAAAGGTTGTGAAAGCTGTAATTTTACAGGCAAACAGTATCAGGAATCAGTAGATGAGCTGATCAAAAGCCCTGTAATTGAAGCTTTCCAGGCAATTGATACGGCTTTTCATGGTTCGGGCAGGGAAGATATAGATGCCCTGATGCTTGGAAGCGGCAGGCCTTTTGTAGTAGAGGCAAAATTCCCTAAAAAGCGCAGGACAGATCTTCAAGAGCTTATGAAAAACATCAACGAGAAAGCTGCCGGAAAAGTTGAAGTAAGAGAGCTATCTTTTGTCGGAAAGGCTATGATTGAGACCCTGAAGAGCTCAAAGGCGGATAAAACTTATAAGCTTAAAGTTACATTTAAAGAGCCTGTTTCAGAGGAAAAGCTTAAATCCTGCCTTGAGACTTTGAGTGGCACAGAAATCTCCCAGCAGACTCCAAGGCGCGTAGTTCACAGGCGGGCTGACCTTATCCGAAAGAGATATGTGCACAGCATCAGGCTTGAGGAACTGACAGGCGACGGGACTGCTTACATAACAGTGAACTGCGAAGGCGGGCTGTATGTAAAGGAGCTTATTTCCGGAGATGAGGGCAGGACAAATCCAAGCCTTACCGGGCTTTTAGGTGTCCCTGCACTTGTGGAAGATCTTGATGTGGTTAACGTCGATATCTGAATCAGATATGAATCGGTAATAAGCGGAGTCAGGAAAACCTGGCTAAACCCTTATTAAAATGATTATCCATCTTACCTATAAAATCTGTATTAACATAGAATTAAAGAAATAAATGGAGCATTCTAAGGAGGAACATGCGATGACAAACTCCCACGGTGAAAAACGTTGCACAAGGTACAAATTACAGAAGACAGTTCGTGAAAGAGGGATTTCCCCTGTAAGCAAAGCAATCCAGGAATTCGAAGAAGGGCAGATGGTCCATATCGACATCGACCCAAGCATTCAGAGAGGAATGCCGAATCCAAAATTCCAGGGTTCTACTGGAAAGGTTATTGGACAGCGCGGCCGCTCATACATACTGGAAGTACGCGTCGGAAATGCAAAGAAGGAAGTTTTTTCCCTTCCTCAGCACCTGAAGCCGCAAAAATACTGATCAGTTCAGCAGTTAGGTTTTCAAACCTAACCCCTTTTATCTTGAGTTTACGGTATGCAGGCCTTTTGCCGCAGGCTCTGATTCCTGCCGAAAATTTCGGTAAATAAGAGATAATGGTCTGCAACTAAATATAAAAATTTAATATCCCTTGTAAAAGCTGCTAAAGAAGCAAGCTCAGAGGGGATTAGAAAAGAACTGCTTTTTGATGAGTATCTTATCCCGATATAAGAATATATGTAATTATATATCGTTTGTCTAACATATACCTGACTCATATCAGATTATTGTTCGAAATACCCCGGCTGGTCAAATACAGGCCCGGATTATTCGGATACTGATTTGAGGATGTTGACAGACGAAAATACTGGCAGCCAGGAATATAAAATCATTAAAGGATGATCAGGACAAGTCATCCTGCAGGAAATAGTAATTACTATAGTTTAACTCATAAAGAGTGTTTTCCAATGATAGTTAAGGAAGTCCTCAACGAAGAATTATTGACATTGGCCGAAGTCAAAGAAATGCTTTTCAAGATTGCAGATGAGCGTAGAGAGCAGGGAATAGAAGTAGGATACGGATTTAGAAAAGCCCTGCATCATGCAGATCAGTTCTCAAGAATTAGCGGGGAAAAATCAAGGGAACTGGTTGACAAGCTGCTAAAACTTGAAAAAATGAAGCCTGTAATTGCAGTCAGGATTGCAGATATTCTGCCACAGTCCAGAGATGAGATCAGATCAATTTATGCAAAAGAAAAATATACTCTGAGTAACGAAGAACTTGATCAGATTCTTGATTATGTGAATGAGGCCATGGAATAAGTCCAGGCCAAAAGAGAATAAGCTATATAGCAGTTTTCATCTTGTTATTTATAAGGGAAGTATCCGACACTTAGAGTACTTTAAAATATCAGGGAGTACTTAACCTGAAGAATTATGAATATAGAGGATTCTTTGGGTTACAGAAAACCTCGAGTTCGGGGATCCAGGTACAGGGTAGTCTCAAGTTTTTTGAAGTCCAAAACCTTGAAGACAATTCGACGTGTCCGGTTATTGAGAAGAGTCCTTTAACAGGACAAAGTGTTGAGATAAGCTGAACGGATCCAGGTTAGCATAGCCTGACCACAGATAATCTATAATGGGGTTTCATATTATTCATAGGATGGGTGCTGATGAAAGTAGATAAGTCGCAATCAGGTAGACCGTACACTGGCAGATCAGCTGCTGAAAAACCTTCTCATAGCGGCAGGCGTCCGACAGGCAGACCGCAATCAGAAAGACAACCAGAAAGAGCTCCGCGCTCATCCGGAAAATCTATGGAAAGCTCACAGGACAGAGAAGAATACGTATGGGTTCTGGATTATCTTCCCTATGGAAAATCAGTTGACGGCACAGCATTCCAGAAAAAACCTCTTGTTCAGGCTGTAGGGGACAAAAAGTTTTCACTTATGGAACTCGTACCTAAAAATGGAGTGATTCCTTCCATCCAGTCAAGAGTTTATATCGGGCCCGGAGATAGAGAAGAAATAGACCATGTAAAACAAAGAATAGGCTACGCTGACCTTACGACAGGGGCCAATCTTGAACTCCCTTTCATCCTTGAAGCCTGTGTCAGGTACCAGGAAGAGCGCTTCGTAAAGTTCTTTAATGACGCTCATTCGATAACCACTCGCCTGCATATGCTTGAACTTTTACCCGGGATTGGAAAAAAGCTGATGTGGTCTATTATTGATGAGCGCAAAAAAGGAGATTATAAGAGTTTTCAGGATATCCGGGAGAGAATTCCAAGCCTTCACGACCCGGCTAAGGTAATTGCCCACAGAATCGAAGACGAACTAAAGGATGACTTTATCAAGTACAGGTTATTTACTATTCCACCCCGCCGCCAGAAACCTGAGTGAGCAGGGTAATTATCATTCATATTTTTTGTAAAGCTCTGACTGCCTTTTCAATGACATACTCCCTGTTCAATTTTTTCAGTTCAGCTTTCAGGTTCGATTTTAGATTCAGATTCTTTTGGATTATTTATTTATTCACTTCCATTTATAATGCCTTAATTTGCATTTCAGCTTATAATATCACTTTATTCAGGAGGTTTCAACTCTGGTTCGTTCTCTTCTAAAAAAATATAATATAAAAGGAGGCACTTTTGACCAGCATTTCCTTGTCGATGCAGGTTATCTTGATAGAATTGTAGCTGCCGCCGAGCTTGAATCCGGGGATGTTGTCCTGGAGATAGGGGCAGGCGTTGGAAATCTTACTGAAAGACTTGCAAAAAAGGCAAAAAAAGTAGTTACAGTCGAACTGGATCCTGTCCTTGTTAGCGTTCTTCATGACCGCTTTGATAATGCAGGGAATATCGAGATTATTTCAGGAGATGCCTTAAAAATTGATTTTCCTGAGTTTACTAAAGTTGTCTCAAACCTCCCTTACTCCATTTCCTCAGAGATTACTTTTAAGCTCCTTCGTCATAAATTCAAACTTGGTATCCTTATGTACCAGTATGAGTTTGCACTTCGTATGGTCTCTCTTCCGAATTGTAAGGATTACTCCCGTCTGACTGTCGACACTTACTATTTTGCAGAAGCTTCCGTCATAATGAAAGTTCCAAAAGGAGCTTTCCAGCCAGCACCTGAAGTTGATTCTGCAGTAGTCAAACTTGTTCCCCGTCCTGCACCATTTGAAGTCCGAGATGAAGCTTTCTTTATGAGTTTTGTGACTGCAGTTTTCAGCCAGCGCCGGAAAAAGCTTAGAAACGCCATCCTGAATACTAATTCCATTCTTAAAATCCCAGAAATTAAAGAAGTAATTGAGCATCTCCCACAGGATTTAATGAGTAAAAGAGCTGAAAACCTGACTCCTGAACAGCTTGCCGAAGTTGCAAACGTTATAATGGACCTGAAATCAAAACAAATAAATCCAGATCTTTAAAGGAATCTGATACTTTAAAAAACCTACAATTCCAAATCTGATAAACCATGGTCGAAATAAAATACGGAGAAGTCCGGGTTAAGCTCGGAGATACAAACTGCGTCTACGAGCCCGCAGAAGACTCTTTTTTACTTGCCGATGCAGCTCTTAAGGAAGCAAAGCCAGGCATGCGCATCCTTGAAGTTGGAACAGGGTCGGGTTTTGTATCTACTGTACTTCTTGCAAACCTGAAGGATATTAGCCTTATTGCCACTGAAATTAATCCCCATGCTGCCTTATGCGCGAAAAAAAATGGTGTTGAGGTTATCCGGACAGATCTTTTCAGAGGAATCAGACCTAAAGACCCAAAAGCTCTATTTGATCTTATCCTGTTTAATCCTCCCTATCTTCCAACTTCTAAGGAAGAAAAGGTTCCAGGCTGGCTGAATTATGCTTTTGACGGCGGGGCCAGCGGAAGAGAGACTCTGGATAGATTTCTGGATGAAGTAAGGAACTATCTCAGGCCAGGAGGAAAGATTCTTGTGCTGATCTCTTCAATTACGGGGTTTGAGGCTGTAAAGGAGAAAATGGAAGATCTGGGATTTGAAGTTGGAATTATAGAGAGAAAAAAGATTTCATTTGAAGAGCTGATGGTGGTAAGAGGGAAAATTTATTGAAATTTCGGGAAATATTACCTGAAAAAAAATTTTAGGCTAAAAAAATTTTAGACTAATTTTATATTTCTAGATCGATTTCATAGCTAAAAACTTTGAAATTCCTCTAAATCTGAATCCTTTTAGAATTTCTTCATACAAAATTCTATATCTGATTAATGAATTAATTACCCCCTTGAATATTATATTTAAGACTGGCAGATTGCAAACGCTTTCAATTCAAAAGTGTTTGCCTGATTAACTGGAGATAAAAACTGGATGTATTATGATGAAGCCGCCGATGCGGTTCTAGAAACCCTGAACACATCCGAAACCGGGCTGAGTTCGGGAGAAGCAGAAAACAGACTTATAAAGTATGGGAAAAATGAACTTCAGGAAGAAGAAAAAACATCTATGGTAAAACTTTTTCTTTCTCAGTTCAAGAGTTTTCTCATTATTATCTTAATGGCTGCAGCGCTGGTTTCTGCTTTCCTTGGAGAGCTTATTGATGCTTTTGTAATCCTGTTTACAGTATTTCTTGCAGGAGTCCTTGGTTTTGTCCAGGAGTACAGAGCAGAAGAATCAATCAAACTTTTAAAATCACTGACCAGCCCCGAAGCCCTTGTAGTAAGGGACGGAAAGGAAGGAAAAGTCCCTTCTTCTGTACTTGTCCCTGGAGATATTCTAATTTTGCAGGCAGGAGATAGAATACCTGCAGATGCCAGGTTGCTTGAAGCTCAATCTCTAAAGATTGACGAATCTTCTCTCACGGGAGAATCCGTACCAGTTGAGAAAAACATTAAAATTTTTCTCCCTGAGACTCCACAGCCTGACCGAAAAAATATGGCCTATACCGGAACTTCGGTTACCTATGGCAGAGGAAAGGCAGTAATTACGGCAACAGGCATGAATACTGCTTTTGGAAAGCTGGCAGGGCTTTTAGGAGAAATTGAAAGGGAGAGAACTCCTCTTCAGGAAAAACTTGACCAGTTCGGGCGCTGGCTTGGAGCTGCAACGCTTGTAGTTGTAGCCTTTGTAGCGGTGCTCGGAATCTTACAGGGTTTCGATCCTTTTGAGATGTTTCTATGGGGTGTTGCCCTTGCTGTTGCGGCAATTCCGGAAGCTCTTCCTGCAGTTGTGACTGTAGGGCTTGCTCTCGGAGTTAGAAGAATGGTGAAAAGGCATGCCCTTGTCAGGAAATTGCCTTCTGTAGAGACGCTTGGTTCTACTAACATCATCTGTACGGACAAGACCGGAACACTTACCCAGAACAAGATGACTGTCGAAAAGGTGTATGTAAACGGGACCATCTTAAATGTTACAGGTAGAGGATATGAACCTGTAGGAGACTTTTTCAGGGATGATAAACCTGTCTCTGAAGATGGACATCTCCATAAGTTGCTCGTTGCAGGAGCTCTCTGTAATGATGCAGGATTAATCCAGAAAGAAGGACTATGGGATATTCTGGGAGATCCTACAGAAGGGGCCCTCGTAGTTGTAGCAGCCAAACAGGGAATCTGGCGAACTGCTCTTGAGGAAAAACACAGGCGTGTCGGAGAAGTTCCCTTTTCTTCCGAAAGAAAAATGATGACCACCCTTAACTCATCCGAGGAAGGTCTAAATGCTTATTCCAAAGGGGCTCCGGAAGTTATTCTTGGTTGCTGTACCAAAATCCGTCTTGATGGACAGGAGAAAGACTTAACTCCTGAAATAAGGAAGGAGATTCTGGATACTGTACACGAGATGGCAAATCAAACTCTTAGAGTGATGGGTTTTGCCTACCGACAGGTTCCAGAGAATATTATTCCTGAAAATGCTGAAAGGGACATGGTCTTTGCAGGCCTTATGGGTATGCGTGATCCTCCCAGAGAAGAAGTAAAGGTTGCTATTGCTACCTGTACGAGTGCCGGGGTTAGAACCGTAATGATTACAGGAGATCACAAAACGACTGCTTTTGCCATTGCAAGAGAAATCGGGATCTACCGTGAAGGAGACCTTGTCCTTACAGGTACTGAACTGGATGCATTAGGAGATAAGGAGTTTGAAGATATCGTAGAGAAGGTTTCTGTCTATGCAAGGGTCTATCCTGAGCACAAGCTAAAGGTCGTTAATGCTCTTAAGAAAAAAGGGTATATTGTTGCAATGACCGGAGACGGGGTAAACGATGCTCCTGCATTGAAGGCTGCAGATATGGGCATTGCAATGGGAATTACTGGAACTGAAGTAAGCAAGGAGGCGTCCAGTATGATCCTGACAGATGACAATTTTGCATCCATTGTTTCTGCAGTCGAAGAGGGCCGAAACATATTCAAGAATATCAAGAATTTCATTGCTTACGGCCTTACCTGTCATATAGGAGTTGTGCTGATTGTCCTTGCCGGAGTGCTTTCCTGGCAGATCCTGCCTGTTATTGCAGTCCAGATTCTCTGGATCAACCTTATTACAGACGGCCTGCCACCTTTAGCGCTTTCTCTGGAAGCCCCTGACAGAGGGCTTATGAGACAGAAACCCAGAAAATCAACAGAAGGTCTAGTTTCGAAAAGAATGCTCATAGCAAGCCTTGGATTAGGATTTCTGATTGCTATTCAGTCAATCGGAGTTCTTCACTGGGCTCTTGAAGAGGGGATGTCTCTTCCAAAGATCCAGACTCTGATCTTTACCCTGGTGGTTATGTCCTGTATGTTCAATGCCTTTAACTGGCGTTCGGAAAGATATTCGATCTTTTCCCTGGGAATTTTCACCAACAAGTCCCTTATCTATGCCATCCTGAGCACGGTGCTTTTGCAGCTTGCAGCTATTTACGTTCCTTTTATGCAAACTGCTTTCAGGACTGTACCTCTCTCGCTTTCAGATTGGGGACTGATCATTCCTCTGGCTTCAACTACCCTTATAGCTATGGAGCTTACGAAATATCTGGAATGGAGAATTCACAGGTGAAATTAAGGAAATAGGATTTAACAGGTGAAATTAAGGAAATAGGATTTGCTTTAAGCAATCCTCTCCCATTTTTTGGTAATTCTTTTTTAATTTTTCAGCCTAATTGGCAAATATAATAATTCTTCTT
Organism: uncultured Methanosarcinales archaeon; assembly: GCA_964498825.1. Lineage (GTDB taxonomy): Archaea > Halobacteriota > Methanosarcinia > Methanosarcinales > Methanosarcinaceae > Methanosarcina. The sequence continues at coordinate 1,653 of CAZCKG010000019.1, read as the reverse complement.
TCTTCATTTCTACATCTCTTAGTCTTCTTCCTTCAATAAGAACAAAAATAAAATATTGCTGCGAGAAAATACTATTTATATCATTATTCCTGCAACCATATATAGAATAAAAACAATAGGTGTGAGCATTATGACCCCGATAGACAGAGAGAACTCCAATTATCCGGAATTTATCGTAGGAATCGAACCGCCTGCTGATAGGAAGGAAAAAGCACTCTGGTTCATTTTTCGAGGTCGTGAGATCCTCCTTAAGCTTAATAAAAACCCCGGAGTGATTCCGAAATTGATTGATTTCGGGGAGACTGGACTTTCTGGGATAAGGGAACAGTACCTGGGTACACTTGAAGGTATGCACTGCTATTCCGTAGAACTTCCAGCTGATGCTGAAGCACCGGAGGGGATGAGGTTTGTGGATCTCAGGCAGGCTTATTCTGAGATAAGTGAGGGGTGTTTTACACTTGTTAATAAGGCAGTCCAGATAATGGAGTGGGATAGGACAAACCAGTTCTGCAGCCGCTGCGGAACAAAGACCCTGCAAAAGCCCGGAGAAAGAGGAAAAGAATGTCCTGACTGCGGAGAACTTTTTTATCCAAGAATCTCACCGGCCGTAATCGTGCTTATCAAAAAAGGGCATGAAATTTTGCTCGCAAGGTCGCCTAGTTTCCCGTCAGACATGTATAGCTTGATTGCAGGTTTCATCGAGCCCGGAGAATCAGCCGAAGCTGCTGTTGTGAGAGAGGTGAAAGAAGAAGTAGGCGTTAAGATAAAGAATATCCGTTACTTCGGAACACAGGCCTGGCCGTTTCCCAATTCTCTCATGATAGGGTTTACTGCAGAATACGATTCAGGAGATATCGAGCCTGACGGATTTGAGATTGAGGATGCAAAATGGTTTTCAGCTGAAGAACTACCTTTCCTGCCGGGAAAAATAAGCATATCAAGAAAACTTATTGATCATTTCCTTAAAGAAGAAGGCCTGGAAATTTAAGGTCCTGATAAGAATCCGATTCAGATCCTGACGCGGGGTTCGATTCATCTATTTGTAAAATTGTTAATAGATTCGTTTCAGAGATTACCATCAGATGGCCCCATATGACTATTCTTTTCCGAATTATTCGAAAAAGAATATTATCTGTATTCGGCAAATGGACGTAAAAATTCATTTCATTTTTTTGGTGTTTCTGTATTCCTCGGTTGATATTAGTTTGAATCCGACCCTGAAATCTTTTATTTTCGACTTTACTCTTTGAAGGGTTGCACCTGTCTCTTCTGCAACACAAAAAATAGCAGACGAATTCATACTGTTACCAAAATATGTAAGCAGAATATGTAACCAGAATAAATTAAGTTCAGAATAATCTTCCCCATCCGAAGAATGCTTTTCTTGACTTCGGGAACCTCATTAAAATTCACATCTAAATATAAGCGCCTCCGCCAGCTTGTCTGGCGGCTCTGCAGAAAAAGCAGAAAAAGCAGAAAAAGCAGAAAATTATCAGTTTTCCCTTTTATTTTTTACATGTTAGTTCCTTTAAGGAAGTACAGGTCGTTTTTACTTGTTGGATTATTTATCTTCTTTTTGGGAGTGACCGCTCTCCTGTGTCGAGCGTGACAAGAAAGACGCAGTATGGCGAATATGGATGTAAGGGATGTAAG
>CAZCKG010000018.1:0-19104 GCA_964498825.1 uncultured Methanosarcinales archaeon | reverse complement strand
AAGAAGCAAAATCCGTAACAAAATCTACTAGAAAGTCCGAAATAGTAGAGCCAAACGGCTCAACGAAAAAAAGGGAAAGACCGGGAAAAAAACCTGAAGTGGAGCCTGAAATAAAAACCGAAAAGAAAGAAAAAAGGCAAAAAAAAAGCTTTTCATCTCCTTTACCTGCATCAAAATTTCTTCCTATGAGCCTAGAGGAAGTAAATGCTCGCGGCTGGAAAGAGCTTGATATTATCCTTATAACCGGAGATGCCTATGTTGACCATTCCAGTTTTGGGACTGCAATAATTGGGAGAGTTCTTGAGGATATTGGTTTCAGAGTAGGAATTATAGCACAGCCAAGATGGGATAATCCTGAAGATTTCAAGAAACTCGGAAAACCCAGGCTTTTCTTTTCTGTAAGTGCGGGAAACACAGACTCCATGGTTAGCAACCTGACCCCAGGCCTGAAGCCTCGAGGTAAGGATGCATATTCTCCTGGGGGCAAAGCAGGACTTCGCCCGAATCGCGCCGCAATTATTTACTCAAACAGGATAAGGGAAGCTTTTCCTGAAGTGCCGATCTTACTTGGGGGAATTGAAGCTTCCCTGCGGCGCCTGGCACATTACGATTATCTTTCGGATAAGGTCAGACAGTCCATCCTAGCGGATGCGCCTGCTGATCTCATCGTATATGGTATGGGAGAGTTGCAGGTTGTGGAGCTTGCAAAGCGATTGCAGGCAGGAGAAGATATCAAAGAGATCAGGGATATTCCGGGCACAGTCTGGAAAATGGAGGTTAAAGCCTGGAAAGAGCTCAAAGAAAGAATCAAAAGGGCAGATAAAAAGCAGGACACTGAAAAAAAACAGGGCATTGAAGAAAAACAGGGCATATATGAAGAGAAAGATGAAAAAGAATATACAAAGGCAGCGGAATTTTTTAAGAATTACATAGAAATTCCTTCTTTTTCAGATGTTTCTCAGGACAAGTCAGCCTTTGCAAAAGCATTTCGTATACACTTCATGGAACAGAATCCTGTTACCGGAAAAGGAATTGTCCAGCCTCACCCAAAAACCATTATAGTGCAGAACAGGCCAATGCGACTTCTGACAGACGCCGAAATGGACCAAGTATATGAGTTGCCTTATACTGGCGAAGCTCATCCCTCCTATAGAGAATCCATCCCTGCTCTTGAAATGGTAAAATTTTCCCTTACAACTCACAGAGGCTGCTTCGGAGGCTGTGCCTTCTGTGCCATTACACAGCACCAGGGGCGCATGATTGCAAGCCGCAGTATCGAGTCCCTGCTTCGTGAGGTAAAAAAACTTACGCAAAAACCTGACTTTAAAGGTATTATTAATGGAGTAGGTGGCCCAAGTGCCAATATGTACGGAATGAAATGTAAAAATTGGGAAAGGAAAGGAGCCTGCCTTGATAAGTCCTGCCTTTATCCACAGATATGCCCTGCTTTGAATACCAGCCACAAAAAGTTGATCGAGCTCATGCGCCGCCTGCGAGAACTTCCCGGAATCAGGCAGGTATTTACAGGTTACGGGGTACGTTATGACCTGGCTCTTGAGGATGAAGAATACCTCAAAGAACTTTGCGCTTATCACATTAGCGGACAACTGCGAATCGCGCCTGAACATTTTTCAAAACGGGTTACGAATGCGATGTGCAAACCAGGTAGAGAAGTCTATGAGAAATTTAACGAAAAATTTACTGCTCTCAATAGGAATTGTGGTAAGGAACAGTACATTGTGAACTACCTGATGTCAGGCCATCCGGACTGCACCCTTGAAGATATGATTGAAATGGCAGAGTATGTGCGGGACCATGGAGGATACACAGAACAGGTTCAGGACTTTACCCCAACTCCTATGACCGTATCGACCTGCATGTATCACACAGGGCTTGACCCATTTACCGGCAAGAAAATTTACGCTGCAAGGGACAAAAAAGAAAAAGCTATGCAAAGAGCACTTATGCACTACAGGAACCCTGCAAACTACGAGCTCGTATATGAAGCTCTGGAAAAGGCAGGAAGACTCGATCTTATTGGAAATGCCCATAAGTGTTTGATAAGAAGAAAAAGAGGGTAATTTAAAAGAAGGTAATTTTGGAATTAAGTCAGAGTTGTCAGAATTCAATTAAGCTTCCTGACAATCTCGCAGGAAAGCCCTTAGCTTTCCACTTACCTGCCCGCAGTAGGTAGTTAATGGTCGTTCCTTGATTTCAATTACCAAGTTTGCCTCCCCATCCCAGCTAAATTGGGCAACTATTCCATTTCCTTCAAGTACCCCTGAATTTCCAGGTGAAGTTTCTATCCCATAAGCCTGGAGCTTTTTCTTCATGCACAAAAATATGTCAGGGGTTACGTTTTTAAGTTTGATCCCCTGACAGCCTTCTGCATCCAGTCTTCTTTCGCCCATAAATCATTCCAAGCCTTTCCCCAATGAGCCGTGGCACTCTTTGACAAAATCTGTAATTTTCCATGCTACAGTCTCGTAACTGACAATAAATGGTTTTTTCTTAATTGTAATAGTAAGATTTGACTCTCCATCCCATTCATAACTAGCAACAACACCCTGGCCTGAAAGCTCCCCTTTATTTCCCGACGGGACAAAGATACCTATATCATGAAGTCTTTTTTTCATGCATTTATATGCAGCAGGCGAAACGTTATGGAAAGTTATTAATTTGCCACTCACTATCCTGTTCTCCTAATTTGTTTGTAAAGTTGACAACTACAGGTATTCAATAAAAAAGAATCGCTTGGAAGATAAAATATACTGTTAATAAAGGCAGGAATTTTTCTGCACGACTTGTAAAAGGAAAAACGCTCTTTAAAACTTGAAAAAAGTAATAATTGAGCCGAAAATCGGCCCTGAAAGAAGATCAATCGAAGAGAAATAATCAGACTCAAAGATAACTAACCATAGATAAAAGATATCTAACGGAAAAGCCAAAATTATTCCATTGCCATTGCCACAAGCTCTACAATATCTATAATCTCGATATTTCCACCTGCATCCCTGAGGTTTCTCACACAGAGAGGACAGGCAGTAACTATGTAATCCACTCCTGCTGGCACATCTTCAAGCCTGTTTCTGGCAAGTTCGAGAGAGATATCAGGATATCCTATCCTGACTCCGCCTCCGCCTCCGCAGCAGCGCGAGTTTTCTTTGATATTTTTCATTTCCTTGAGAGTACAGATAGCCTGGATAATTTTCCTCGGTGCGTCGTAGATCTTATTATGCCTGCCCAGGTGACAGGGATCATGATAGGTGACTGTAAGGTCAAGTTTCTTTAATTTGAGTTCTTCAAGGTGCTCAGCAAGGAACTCAGGAAGGCTGATGACGCGAAGCTCTCCGGGATAGTTGTTCTTAAGCGTTGTATAACAGCCGGCACAGCTTGTAATAATTGTGTGGGCTCCTATTTTTCGAATTTGCTCCAGATTACGCTCCATTATCTGTTCTGCTTCTTTCCTGAACCCTGTACGCAGAAGGGGAGAGGCACAGCACTGCTCATCAGGGAGGAGAGTCACCCCAAAGCGCTGAAGAACCTCAAATGTCTTTTTCGCAAATTCCGGGTAGCGATAGGAATCAAAGCAACCTACAAAATAAACGTAATTGGATTTTTCAGAGAGCTTGGAGCGCTCTGATTCGGACAACCAGTGTTTGCGATCTTTTGTTTCGCCAAAAGAGTTTCCTGATGTCACTACAGCTGACTTCAATTTTTCCTGGGCTTCAGTTGTGACGCCACATTTCACGAGCTGGGCACGGGCAGCTTCAACAACTTCTGGAGGGTTTACTCCGGCAGGACACTTGGCAGCGCAGATCCCGCATGTTGTGCAGGAAGCAAGGCTTGGAAGAACATCTTCGGAAGGAGACCTGCCTTCAAGAAGACTTTTGATAATAAGCATACGGCCACGAGTATTGGCAGATTCCCAACCTACCACATCAAAGACGGGACAAACTGAACGACAAGTTCCGCACTGCACACACTTATAAACCGAGCGGCGGTCAACCTCAAAGAGCTGCTCTTTTCCTGTTTTGCCGCTTGTTTCGTTTTTATCCAGCTCTTTTGCCTGTTTAGCTATGTTTTTTTCTTCATTTTTCATGCTTTCACAACCCCAATTTTCCCGGATTCAGTATGCCTTTCGGGTCAAGAGCCTTTTTGATCGCACGCATTACTTCAAAAGCAGGACCCCACTGAGTTTTCATATATTCAGCCCTGGCTGCACCTATACCATGCTCTGAACTGACCGTGCCCCCAAGATCAATTGCTGTCCTGTGGACCATATCCGCAACCTTGTTAAGCCGGTCCCAATCGTCTTTATTCAAAACATCAATAAAGAGAGCAAGGTGCAGGTTTCCGTCCCCTATGTGCCCGTATTTCATAGCAGGCAGGTTAAATTCTTCAGAAATCTCCTGGGCTTTTTTTAATAGTTCCGGAATCTTCTTTATGGGGACTCCAACGTCTTCTCCGACATAAATACGGGTCTTTGTAGGGTCCAAGCGAGAAATTGCAGCCCCAACAAGCTTTCTGGCTGCCCAGATATCTGCCATTTCCTTTTCACTTTCCGCAAGCTTTATGGAAAGGGCCAGAGGAGAACAGACCTTTATAATCTGCTCTGCAGCTTCACGCGCAGAATTTTCAGTCCCATCCACCTCAAAAAGAATTACATCTCCCTCCGCAGGAAGCACGAGTTTGGGATCATAGCGTTTGAGAACCTGCAGAGAAACTCTGTCCAGAATCTCACAAGCTGAAGGAATAACCCCGTTTGAGAAAGTCTTTACAACCGCCTGCCCTGCAATTTCTGCGTTTTCAAAGGATGTGATAACAAGTTTGCGGGTTTTCGGAAGAGGGGCAATTTTCAGGCTGGCTTTGGTAACGATTCCAAGAGTGCCCTCAGACCCTATCATAAGCTGGGTTAGATCGTAGCCTGCAGCTGATTTCAGCATTTTTGAGCCGGTGTGGATAATGGTTCCGTCAGCAAGCACTATTTCAAGATCGCGAACATAATTTCTGGTGGTGCCGTATTTAACACAGCGCATACCACTTGCATTGTAAGCTATCATGCCTCCGATGGTGCACATTGCAGAACTGCCGGGATTGGGAGGAAAGAAAAAGCCATACGGTTTTAGTGCTTCATTAAGAACATCCTGAATAATTCCAGGTTCCACCACTACCTGGATGTTGTCAATATCGATTTCAAGGATATGGTTCATACTAGACATATCCAGCACTATACCTCCTCTGACAGGTACAGCTCCACCTGCAAGTCCGGTACCCGCTCCCCTTGCAGTCACAGGGATATTGTTCTCATAGGCAAGCCTGACAATCTGGCTTACTTCGTCTGTGCTTTTCGGGCGTACTACATAATCAGGCATTCCCTTAACCTGGGATGCATCAGAAGAATAACAATAAAGTTCCGAAGGCGAGACTGAGAGTCGTCTACCGACGATGTTTCGAAGTTCTGTAATTATATCCATTCTAGACCTCAAATTGGAATTCAAATGTGAAAAATAGAACCCCTGTCATAACTTGAGACAGAGAAATGAGAGATAAGTTTGTAGACATAATCCTTATTAATAATATATAAATATACCATCCTTCTTCCTCCTGAAAAGCTATTCAAGAAAAAAACATAACTAAGAGAACTATTCAGATTCAAAAAACGCGGATATTAAGGAAAATAGTAGGAAGAAACTCTCAAAGAGGAGCAGGACAAACCTTTACATTCTGGTAAACATAAGAGGACAAATATGACACAGTACTTTGAGGTAGAACAGAGAGACGGAGCAGCAAGAATTGGAAAACTCCTGCTTTCTCCGGAAATTCGTACACCCTGTATTTTGAGTACAGCAGAGCTTGGAAACCTTGAAAGCCCTGGCCCTGTTGTCGATGCAGGTAGCTTATGGGGTGTAGGGTTCCAGACAGAGTTTGAAGCGCGCTTAAAAGAGATTCGGGAAAAAACTGGAAAAGGGACTCTTATAATCCTGCCGCATCAGGCTTATCCTCCTTCTATCTCAGCTGATTCAAGAGAGAAAAAAAACACATTCATCGTCAGCGATGATGAAAAAGTTGAAGGTCCTTCAGGCTCCCTTCTCAGATTAAAAGGGGAAGTTCTGGAGAGCGATCTTTATGTGATGGAGGGAGCAGGAACCCTGGAAAACAACTCCCGGAAATTTATTGAAACTCTTTTTGAGTTAAAGAACCGTATCCCTCCAGACACAGCTTTATACGCCCCAAACTTGGCGCTTCCTGAAAATGTGGCAATGCTGGCCTATTTCGGAGTCGATGTTGTGGACGATACAAGGGCAGAAATTGCAGCTTATTCCGACATTTACCTGACAGCTGCAGGCAGTTTTTATCTAGACTCCCTGACAGAGTTTCCCTGCAGGTGCGGGGTATGTGCTTCTGCCAGGCCCGCAGAAGTGCGAAACCTCTCAAAAATAGAGAGGGCAAAATTCCTTAGCTCTCATAACAGGGATGTTCTTGAAGCAGAACTTTCCCTTGTCCGGGAAAGGATCAGAGCAGGAACTTTAAGAGAATACGTTGAAGGCCAGTGCAGGGTCAAACCCTGGCTTACGGCCCTGCTTCGCCTTGGAGATTTCGAATATTCTTACCTTGAGGAAAAAGTTCCTGCTTTCCGGCAAAACCAGCTCCTTGCAGATACTTCCGAAGCGCTATCTCGAATTGAAGTAGTAAGATTTGCACAGCGTATACAGGAGAGATACACACCTCCTGATCTTGATATTCTTCTACTTCTCCCGTGTGCGGCAAGGAAGCCCTATTCGACTTCCCAATCTCACCAGAAATTCATTCTGACGCTTGGAAAATACCGAAAATTTGTCCATGAAGTTATCCTGACTTCCCCCCTTGGAATAGTGCCCAGAGAACTGGAACTGACATATCCTGCAGCTCATTATGACACCGCGGTTACGGGACACTGGGACGAGGAAGAAAAAGCTTGGGTTTCCGGCTGCCTTGAGGCTTATCTTTCAAGATACAAATACAAGGCAGTAGTTGCCCATGTAGAAGGAGCATACAGGGAAATCTGCGAAAGAGTAGCCAGAAAACTGGGAATTGAAATTATCTACACCGCTAGAGAAAGCCTTGTGTCTCTGGAATCTCTTTCAAATCTCAAAAACGTTGTCGAATCTCTTTGCACAGCCGAAGATTTCAGAAAGAAGAGTGTGAATGCGGAAGAGGATAAAAAGAACTTCCTTAGGGCAATTGCGGCTTATCAGTTCGGAGAAATTTCCAGACCTCTTTTTTCCAAGGAAGCGGGAAATCTTACAGTCAAAGGCCGTTTCCCTAAGTATCAGCTCTTTGTCGGGAAAAAACAACTTGCAACTCTGGTCCCGCAGTACGGAACGCTTGCTCTTTCGCTTGAGGGTGCAGAACTTATGTTGGAAAGTGGGAAATATATAGTAAAAATTGATGATTTTGTCCCACGAGGTTCTATTCTTGCCCCGGGAGTGTTACAGGCAGATCCGCAGATAAGGCAAAATGATGAAGTAATTGTTTTTGGAGAGAAAGCCCTGTGTGTAGGACGAGCTGTAATGAGTGGTAGCGAAATGGTGAAATCCAGCAGAGGAGTTGCTGTGGACACCAGGCACGTTAAGAAACTTTAAGCCGGGCACTAATAAATAAAAAAATGTTCATAAAACTCCTGTAGGAGATGCATTTCCTTTCGAAGAAATAATAAAATGGCAGGTATAATATAGGAACTATTATGATAAGGCGTTTTTCACCTGAGGACTTCGAGGAAGTAATCGAGATTGAAAAAGAGGCTTTTTCGGATCATAATTCCATGATATATATGAATTTTTACGAAATGGTAGGAGACGGTTTCCTTGTTGCGGAAGAGGACGGAAAAATCGTGGGGTATATAGTAGGCTACCGTTCTGCAGAAAATGAGGGGCATATTTTTTCCGTCGGCGTCAAAGAAAAATATCGGGGAAAGGGGATAGGCTCAGAATTGATCCGTGTAATATGTGACATTTTTGTTGCAAACGGACTTAAATACGCAAGGCTTGAAGTAAGAAGCAGTAACACAGGAGCACAGAAATTATACAAATCAATAGGATTTGTACCCTGCTGGACTGAAAAAAAGTATTATTCAGATGGAGAGGACGGTATGATAATGAAGATGCATTTGCATCCATACCGTCTCTTGATCTCAAAACAAAAATATCTCGAACCTGTATGTTCAGACAACGAATTCCTTACCACATTCAGAGGAACTATCAGTTATTACCCATGAGTTTGAGGGCAGAATTCAGCGATTCCCTCATCTGAGCTGGAGCTTCTTCAAAGATAGGGTCATCCCTGGACATAAGAGTTGCAAGTTCGCCTCCTAAAATAAAAATTGCGCGCTTGTGATCTGCCTTACTCCTGTGAATGTGTACAGGGCTTATGGATAAAGCCTTGTAGTCATCGAATTCGTGCGTTACCCCGTGCCTTTCAAAGTACCTCTTCATTTGTGCCATATATGTGTGCAGTTGTATGAGCTCTTCCTTGTGCATAGCGAACAGACCTACAATTTTACAAGATCAATTTAATATTATCTTAAATCGGATAAAAGAATTGCCCGCGGAAATTTATTTCCTACTTCTTATTAATAAAGTTTTCTAGATAATGTATATGATAAATAATGAAGAATTATGGGAGAAAGTGTGAAATTTAACGTTAGAGTGTGAAATCATGCCAAATCGTAGTGCTTCTACGGATTTTGTGCATAAATGTCACACATAATAATAGCGTAGAGATAAATATCTTTAAACAAAAATAAAGAATAGAAGAATAATAGCTTAGGAAACCAGTTCAGGTAGAAGAAGACCAAGAAGAAATAGATGAAACAAAATTAGGTTATAGAAAATGAAAAGAGGTAAAAACCTCTCAGAGCATGCTGGAGGTCAGAACTTCCATGTCAGCAGGTACCTTGGCGATGTTCCCTATTTTTACACCTATAAGATTCCTAATTGCATTACTTGAAGCAATATCAACAAGCCTCTGTGTAATTACACCGTCAAAAACCACACTCTGAATATTGTCTTTATAGGTCTTCAACCTGCTTGCGAGATCTCGAACCGCAATTTCTTCTACCACTTTATCCTCAGAGTCCAGAATCCTGGCCGTAAGAGTTCCTTTTAAAGCTTCTGCATGGGGTTTGAACCTGAGAGCTTCGGGAGAAACGGGAACCTTTTTTACGGGAGCAGGAGATACCCTTACACTTTCCCCTCCAGGGACTTTCACAGCTGAAACCTTTTCAGCTGGAGATTTCCCTCTCGGAACTCTGGCAGAAGGAACCACTCTTGTCGAAACTGGAGGCTTGGCAATGACAGGTCTTGCCTCAACTTTTTCTGCTATTGAAGGACCTCTTTCAGAGATTCTCTCAAAGGGTTTTTCAAAAACCTGTTCAGAGACTTTTTCAAAGACCTTTTCAGGAGCTTCTTCGTCTATCTGTTCCTCTTCCGGAAATTCCTCTCCATAAATGTCTGGTTTTGTGGAAACCCTGTGTACCTTAACACGTTTGTGCAATTTTTTCTCTGTAATCCTCGGAACAGCTTCAGTTGCCCTTATCTTTCTCTTGGGAACTCTTTCCAGTCTGGAAGCACCCTCTTCAGCTTCTTTTTCCTGAATTCCGTATTTTTCTATAATCTGTTCCACAGGAACTTTCCTGCGCAGAGATCTGATAATTTCCTTCTGGACAAGATCTTCTACACATTTTCCGTCTGGAGCACGAGCAACATAGTCGATATCTGCAACCTGAAGGAGTTCACGTATAATGAGTTCGCCTCCACGGTCTCCATCAGTGAAAGCGGTTACTGTCTTCTTTTTGGTAAGCTCTGCAACTTCAGGGGGGATGTTTGTTCCACCCACGCAAATGGTATTCTTTATACCGTAACGGAGCAGATTCAGGATGTCAGCCCTGCCTTCAACAATAACAATTGCGTCTGAATTAACAACATTAGGCCCACAGGGAATTCTGGACTTCCCATAATAAGTAAGTTCGTCAACCCTTACAGACTGCCTGACTTCATCTGCCAGTTCCTGTGATTCGGGAACGGTTTCATCAAACATTTTGGTGAAAATGATTTTTGCCCTGTCAATTATCTTCTTGCGCTTTACAGCTCTTACATCTTCTACCTGGAAAACCTCAATTTTGGCGCTGCAGGGTCCCACTCTGTCAATGGTCTCAAGGGATGCGGCAAGAATTGATGTCTCAACTTTATCAAGGCTTGAGGGAACAAAGATATTTCCTTTCGTCTTTCCCCCTTTAGCAGTAACCATTACCTCGATTCTGCCAATTCTGCCTGTTTTTTGCAAATCACGCAGATCAAGATCAGCTCCGAGTAATCCTTCGGTCTGACCAAAGATTGCACCTACGATATCAGGACGTTCAATTACCCCATCAGCATTAATTTTAGAATGAATGATGTACTTTGTAGTATCTGTATTTTGCATGTGACTTCTCCTCTAGAAATTGTGAATGATTTATCGTGAACAATTTTTTCAAATTAATTCCCACAAAAATTGTTTAGGCATTCCCGAACAATTATGTGCACTGCTTTTCTGGATTTTTATCCCTTGCAGTTTCTAATACAATTTATCTATACCCTGAAAACTCGTAAAGTCCACTAATGCAAAAATAGTAAAATCAGATTCCAGACCAGATCAGGGATAGTACACCCTTAAAGAGGCAGATTTAAGTATTAAAGGAAGTTACACCGGAAAACGAATTCCGACTCTGCCTATGAATTTCTACCATCAATTTCATTTATTCTTATGCAGGAGATTTAATCCGGCAAAATGACATTATTTGATGGAAACTCTCACCTTATGAAAGCCAGGTAAAGTGCCAAGTCTTTTACTAACTTAGCTTAAAGCTCTCTAAATAGAGATTACTCAGACTTTCGAGCCGGGCAGACAATAATACTTAAAGTGTACCTGAGACTTTCTACACCTGCCTTAAAGTCCTCGCCCTAAATAGGTTATTGGCCTTGAGATTAATCTTTAAGCCAGAAGCCAAAATTAGTGTATATCATTTTGAGCCTGATAACTTGAGTTTTCCATAAATAACCCTGGAAAGAGGGTATCCGGCGTGGTCATCCTATGGTGCCAAACGCCTTACCTGTAAGTAATAAACTTGTAATGATAAGTGGTAAAGCAGTAAGTGAAAGTTTATCAGGTTTGTTGATAGCACTTTTTGACTTTTACTTCATGGGTGATGATAAACAAATTTAATTTTGTATTGACTATTTTAGCCCTGAATTGGTGTATTTAAATCTTAAATTTTTATTATATTTGCATGTGAATTAATTACATTTGGATATCTTTACGAATTCAGCAGTGATGAATGATGAAGTTGTTAATTTTGATGACATGACGTCACAGTTCCCACATGCCTTAACGACGTTTAGCAAAACAGGTAGCCTGTACGCCATATATTTTAAATTCATATGTTAAACACCGTCAGGATTTAAGAACTTTGTGGTTATTTAAAAAGTCCTATTGAGTTCAAATTGTTTTTTTCGTACCAGATAACCTTGAAAATAATTAATATTCAGAATAATTTTAGATGATTTAGATAATAAAAAAAATAATAAGCTAGAAAAATTTAGAAAAGTATATATAAAACGAAAGACTTGTAAAAAGTTGAACGAGCGGGTCATATATACTTTTTTGTATTAACCCCCCCACTCCCAAACCCGCTCGTTCAGACCCCCCTTAACTTAATCAACCCTTGATTCATTAGTTTAAACTCTCAACTCATTTATTCAAATCATTTAATATATCATCAACGATCCTCTGTTTTTCAGGAATTCTCGATTAAGAGCTGATAGCTTTCCTTCCTTTAAAAATCTATAATAGGTGTGAAACATCATTACCAAAGTATAGGAAGCGATTTCAGTATGCAAGATCAAGATACTGTAAATAGAGAAGTCCAGAAAGCAGCTGGGGTTAAGAAAAAATCTCCAGAGAAAATTTCCATACAAAACCCTGCGAAAAAAAGCCCTGAAAAAGTGGTCATTATTGGAGGAGGAGCATGTGGAATGGCGGCTGCTACCAAGATTAGAAGGCAGAGCGACTTTGAGATAACCGTATTTTCAAGAGACTCACATACTGCTTATAGCCACTGCGGAATACCATTTGTTCTGAGCAGGGAAATTGATAATTTTGAAAAACTTGTAGTAAAACCTCCGGACTTTTTCAGAAAACATGGAATAGATGTAAGGTTAAATGAAAGGGTCCTATCAATAGCTCTTGATTCAAATACTGTTAAAACAGGAAAGGGGATTTATCCTTTTGACAAGCTTGTGATTGCTACCGGGAGCCTTCCGTTTGTACCACAAACGAGCTGTGTAAACATTCTCCCTTATGGAATCTTTACACTGAGGAGCCTTACTGACGGAATGCTTCTTGAAAAAGCCCTGAAAACTGCTGAAAAAGCCTGTATCGTAGGTGGAGGGACAATAGGGATCGAATGTGCTGTGGCACTTGCAAAAAGGGGTATTAAAACCGTCCTTATAAACAGAAGCAAAAGTCTACTTTCAAAACAGCTTGATTTCGATATTTCTGAAATTATAAGAGAACACATGGAAACTCATGGTGTCGAAGTAATTTCCGGAGAACCTGTGATTTTTCCTGGAAAATTCTGGAAAGAAAAAACTCTGAAGGTAGGAGACAGGCAGCTTTCTGCAGACCTTGTACTGCTGGCAAGTGGAATAAGACCTGAAATATCTCTTGCCCTTGAGGCCGGAATTGAGATAGGAAAAGCCGGAGGAATAGCTGTAAACGAAAAGCTCCAGGTAAAATCAGGAGAAAAATTTCTTACCCATGTATATGCAGGTGGAGAATGTGCGGAAGTAACTGACCTTATATCAGGAGAAACCAGACTCAGTCAACTGGGTACAACAGCCCGGCATATGGCTGATGTAATCGCAAATAATATCACGGACAAACAGACTACCTTTGGGCCCCTTGTAGATCCCTGGGTAGCTGTGGCAGGCGATTTACAGTTCGGTGGAGTGGGAATTACCTCAAGAAAAGCTGAAATTCATGAAATGAAATTGATTACGGGATTTTCCCGCGGGCGCACAAGAGCTTCTTATTACCCTGGGAGAAAAGACCTGTATATCAAACTCCTGTTCAAAGGTGATTTCCTTGTTGGCGCGCAACTTGCAGGCGGAGAGGGAATAAAAGAAAGAATAGACGCTCTCTCCCTTGCAATAAGAAAAAAAGCCACAATAAAAGATCTTCTTGACATGGAAACCTGCTACGCTCCTCCTGTTTCCATGCTTGTTGATCCTCTCAAGCCTGCGGTAAAAGATGCAGCTCGAAATATAATGAAAGACAATAAAAAGAAGTAAAGAGAAAACTAAGATTAAGCGTGGGGAAGAAAATGTTAGAAATTGATGGGTCTTATGGGGAAGGAGGAGGACAGTTAGTCAGGACTGCTGTTGCTCTCTCTGCAGTTACGGGTAAAGAGATTAAGGTAAGAAATATACGAAAAAACCGCCAAAACCCAGGCCTGAAGCAACAGCACTTAAAAGCTCTGGAGACTGCAGCCAGGATCTGTGACGCCAGGGTTTCGGGACTCTTCCCAGGATCGACAGAACTTTCCTTTTCTCCAATGGAAATAATGGGTGGAAAGTATGAAATTGATATAGGAACCGCAGGAAGTATAACTTTGCTTCTCCAGTGCCTTATGCCAGCTATTCCCTTTGCAAAAGAAAAAGTAGAGATTAACATAAAAGGTGGAACTGATGTTGCCTGGGCTCCAACAGCGGACTATCTTTACCAGGTGACCTTCAGAGCTCTTGAAAGATTGGGTTACGCAGGAAAACTAATCCTGAGGGAGCATGGCTACTATCCTAAAGGAGGAGGAAAAGTCTCAGCTTTTTTTGAGCCATGCAGGCTTCAGGGATTTCATTTTTTAAAAGAAGAGAAAGAAGTAAAAGGAATTTCACACGCTTCAAACCTCCCGGCTCATATACCTCTACGCCAAGCAGAAGCTGCAAGAGACAGGCTTCTGGAAACCGGATATCCCTCCAGAATAGAAACTCAATCCTTTGAAGCTTTTTCTACTGGAAGTGGGATAACCCTCTGGGCAGGCTTTTTAGGAGGGAGTGCCCTTGGAAAAAAAGGGCTTCCTGCAGAAAAAGTAGGAAAAAGTGCTGCAGAAGAAATGATTCTTGAATTGAAAGCAGGATGTTCTGTTGATGTGCATCTGGCAGACCAGCTGATCCCTTATATGGCTCTTGCAGGAAACAGTTCTTATACTGTTAGAGAAATTTCTCCCCATACTGCAACAAATATCTGGGTCACTGAACAGTTTCTGGATGTAAAATTCAGAATAGAGGAAAAAAAAGGTTTTTTTGAAGTATCGGTGGACTGAAAAAGAAAGGAAAATACTGAAAAATTGCAGAATAACCCTGGAAATCAGTCCTCAACGACAAACAGGTATTCAGGAGGTATCTTTTCCGCAAGTACTATGTCATCGGTCGCAAGCTTAAAGGCAATACCTTCTTCCTGCGCTTTTAGAGCATCGATTTGAAGAATTACCGGGCTTTCAGTATGAATAAGGGCTACTTCTACTGCTTTTTCATATGAAGTGCTCAGGTGAACATACCTCTGTTTTATCGGGAAAATACCATTCTCCAGCAGAACGTCTACTTCCTCGGGACTTGCCCCATAGTATACGTATGGAAAATCGCTTTCCTCATAATCCAGATCAACATTGACTGAGTGCCCGTAGCGCGCCCTGATTTTAAAATCATGAATTTCATACCTACCCTTTTCATCTGACTCCACGAGAGCATAAAGATACTCTTTTCTCATCCAGTTGTATCGTTTTTTCATAACTTCACAGAAAGCGTTCAGATTCACCCAGCCGCACTTGTCCATTTCAACTCCTGCAGAAGCTGGAAAATGCCGGAGAGTGCCTGATACAAATCTACCAAGCTTTTCCTCCCTACCGTCATCCAGCAAGTATCTGCCAGGGCGTTTACACTGCAGACAGCTGCCTCCTCTAAAATAGCCGTGCTCAGTGCATTTTCGAATCATGATATCATGTACATAATGAAACTCTACCATAAATAATGTTTTGTTTTTACAAGCCTCATTTTTGTAACTATTTAATTATACGGAAGTTTACTTGGGATTCACTGGAATGGTTTATTAATCATTTTTATCGTGTCGAAAATACTTTCACTCTGCATACGGTAATCTTTTGTA
The DNA here is from genome assembly GCA_964498825.1 of uncultured Methanosarcinales archaeon. GTDB lineage: Archaea > Halobacteriota > Methanosarcinia > Methanosarcinales > Methanosarcinaceae > Methanosarcina. Next base: position 3,870 of record CAZCKG010000018.1, on the reverse strand, counting down.
AGATACTCTGCATACCGTGACGCAAAATCATGTATCTTATCAAGTCGAATGTTGAAACACCAACTTAAGAATTAATGTGTTAATTTAAAAGAAAGTATTGTCAAGAGTATTTATGATAGCAAGTGGCGACTATCAGCAAAATGACTGTTTCGACAAGATAAAGATACACAGTAAAAAACACGCAGTAAAAGACACACAATAAAAGACATGCAGTATGAAACTCAAAAATGTGATTTAAAAATAATTTACGTAAATACTTGCTAAATAAAGTATAATTTATAATAACTCTTATACAAAATTCATTAAAGGATATATAAGGTTTGAAAACATTTAATCTGAAACTTCATCTTGCTTAGGAAACATTTAAAATCGAAATTTCGCTTGGAATTTCGCTTGAAACTTCACTTGAAATTTCACTGAACTTCATCCGAAATGTTTTGAATTTCCATAACAACAGTAAATTCATTAATTGATTACTCTTATAGAGACAGTTTTTGAAACCTTGCAGTATAACAACCAATAGGGTCAGAAAATAAACCTTAGCAGGTATGCCAGCAAGAATTGAGGTAAAAAGAACTATTGAAGGTCATTACACATACAGGGGATAACATGACAGATATTGAATCGATCTATAAAAAGCTCAGCCATGTAATAAGCAAGGAAGACTTCCTGCAGCGTATCCAGGATAAAGTCGAGAATATGGGAGGGCTCTGTGATGAACCTATGGCTGCTATGCTGGTCGCCAACGAGCTCGGATTTTCGGATGTAGGTAGAGACAGTGTAAAAATTGAAAATATTACAGCTGAGAGTGGGCTAGTTAATTTTGTCGCAAGGGTTATTTCGGTCTTTGATACCAAAGAATTTACCCGAAATGATGGGACTACAGGTAGAGTAGGAAACCTTATTGTCGGAGATGAAACCGGGAAAATTCGGGTTACCCTCTGGGATAATATGGCAGATCTAATAAAATCTGAAAAAATTAAGGTCGGACAAACCCTCCAGATCGGCGGCTATGCGAAGCAAGGATATTCCGGAGTGGAAGTCAATATAGGAAACAACGGTGTCCTGACCGAAAGTGAGGAAGAGATCGACGTGGTGGCTAACAGCCAGAAAATAGAAGATATCAAAGATGGTATGGGAGACCTGAGTTTAACGGGAAAAGTCCTGGAAATTTCTGAGGTAAGAACCTTCCAGCGAAAGGACGGCAATACAGGTAGGGTAGGAAATTTGCTGCTGGGAGATAACACAGGAACGGTTCGGGTTACCCTCTGGGATGAAAAATCTGATTTTTTGAACCAGATAGAATACGGTGACACTATAGAGCTGATCAATGCATATGCTCGGGAAAATGCCTTTACTCAGAAAGTAGAGCTCCAGATCGGAAACCGGAGTATAATAAGGAAAAGTGCGAAAAATGTCGAGTACGAAGAAGTATTTACTCCAGTTGCAGATATCAAGGCTGATATGAATAATATTAATGTGTCTGGACGGGTACTGGATATTGCAGAAATTCGGAATTTCGAAAAAAAAGACGGTTCTACTGGAAGAGTGGGAAATCTCCTACTCGGCGATTCCACTGGAAAAATAAGGCTGACACTCTGGGATGAAAAAACCGATTTTCTGGATGATATCGATTTTGATGAAACTGTGGAAGTACTTCATGCTTATTCTCGAGAAAATGCCTTCAGCCAGCAGATAGAACTGAACCTGGGGTCCAGAGGAATTATTCAGAAAACCGAAAAAAAAGTAGATTACAAAGAAAAGTTTACGGATATAGCTGATATTGCTTCCGGAGGAAGCTATTCAGTACAGGGGAAAGTCTCTGAAATAGGGGAACTCAGAGAGTTTGAAAGAGAAGATGGAACTGCAAGTGTGGTTTCAAACCTTGAACTCACAGACGAAACAGGTAGCATCAGACTCACTCTTTGGGGAGAGCAAGCTTATGTGATAGAGGATCTTGATATCGACTCCGAAATCCAGATCGTTGACGCTTATGCTAAACAAGGTCTGAATGAAGAAACTGAGCTGAGTATTGGAAATCGAAGTAGAGTGATTATACTTTAATCATTCTTTTTTATATCCTGATTGTTCTCTTTTTTATATCCTGATTGTTCCATAATCTCATTGTTCCTTATACCCAATTTACTTCATTCTCTGGTTACTTCCCTTTTCCTATGATATTGTTCTTGCGCTTATCATTTCTGTTCTAACTTTTAGCATTTTTTGCTTATTTTTACCAATATAAGCTTACGGATTTTTTCGGCTTTATCTTTTTTTTGGATTTTTCTATTTTTCTAGCACCTGTTTTTTAATTATGGTTTCCTGTAAATAAGAAGTATTAATAATTTCAAATGTATAATTTTTTACTATAAAAACTTATAAAGTAAATTCCAGTGGAAATAAAGGGGTCTGAAAAATTTCCTGTCAGAGAAATCAATAGCATTAGAAATATAATATTAGTTTTTTGTAAATAGTATGAACCTCTTTTTTAAAATATACTTCTCTTCTGTACTTCTTCCTAATATTTTTTTCAACAGATCATATATTTTTCATTCTCATGATAAATCTCCAGTGGAAACGAGGGGGTTATGAAAAATTTCCTAGCAAATATTTGTAAATTTACTCGGAAAGCAAGGAATTGAGACTTCAAAAAATGCACGTTTGACTCAATAAGGGCCTTTCGCCTCTGCAAAAAAAACAAATCCCGTTATCATTATGTACCATTGACTCGTATATTATTAGTGTCATAAAAACGTCCGAAAAGTGTTGGGAAAATAGCTTAGAGGGAGAGGACGAAAGAACACATCTGAAAACAAGCTTCTCACCGGAATTCAAGCTTTAAATTATATATTGCAGAGTTTGAATCAAAAGAGAAAACTAAAGCGATCCGGAATTTTTCCAAAGGAAACTTGGAGCTTGAAGAAATTCTACATTGTGAATTGATGGGTTCCAAAATGCTGAAGGTAAAGGGGGAACGGCAGTCAATGGCAGATGGCCCTGAAGGGGATGCAGGCACTGGAATTCACAGCGAAGAGATTGAGAGAGAGGTCTCGGTTGCTGAAGTTATGAATAAAGCAGTCATAGTAATGGATATCAACTCAGATATTCCTGCTATTGCAAGGGAAATGGTCAGTCGTGACGCAGGAAGCGTTATTATCACAGAGAACGACAAGGCTATGGGAATCATAACCGAAAGAGATCTTGTGAAGGGTATCATTACAGAGGACAAAAGGCCAAGTGAAGTGAAGGCAAGTGAAATCCTCTCAAGCCCACTGATAACCGTAGAGCCTGAAACAAGTATAATAGAAGCTTCCGAAATCCTGCTAAAAGCGAATATTAAAAGGTTGCCAGTCCTGGAAAATGGAGTGATATTAGGAGTTATTTCAAACACTGACATCCTGATGGTAACACCCGGGCTTAATACTATTCTAAAGGATCTTATCGATATGAACAGGGAGGCTCTCCTATCCATTCCCTCAATTGAAGAGGTTTCAGAGGCAGAGGATTTCCAAACGGGCATGTGTGAATCCTGCAATGTTTTTTCATATGACCTTAGATTCGTGGATGGAAGGTACTTATGCGGAAACTGTCGGCAAGAAGAAGGGGAAGATTACGAGTGAATTAAAGTTTAGATCTCGATTTCAAATCTTCTGTTCAAAGATAGCATAGAGAGGTAAACAATGAATGTTAGTGAGATTATGTCAGAAGAGCCTGTCAGTATCAAAGAACAGGACTTCGTAACTCACGCCCGTCAGCTGATGCGTGATTACTTTCTTCGAAGCCTTGTTGTTATTGATGAGGAGAACAGGCTTGTTGGAATGCTGAGTGACCAGGATGTCTTGAGGGTTACATCTACACGCTCAAATGTTA
>CAZCKG010000017.1:0-19443 GCA_964498825.1 uncultured Methanosarcinales archaeon | reverse complement strand
CTGCCCGAGTTCCGCTTCGGGAGCACGGGGTCTGTTTCGCTTCGCTCAAGCAGACTAGCTTATGGGTTAGAATCTTGTCTAACTTTCCAAATTGCACCTCAGGATCACAGAAAATCGGAAATTTTCTGAGAGTCGCGACATAATCGTAAAAGTGCCGGTCCTTTTCGCTTTACTTGAGAGGACTAATTTTTGGATTTAGTTTTCGTTCACTTTTATTGTTTATATGACTAAGTCTTGGAGATGTAGTTTTGTTTTTGGTTCAGAGGCTTAAATATTCTGTGTTTTGTTTTCGTTATTGTGTTCCTTTATTAATACTTGAAGTACTTTTAGTGCCTGAGGTGACGGGATTTTTAGGTTACAATTTAAATGATGTTGGGAGAGACAAGAGCAAAACCTTTTTACATATGGAAAAAATTAGAACATAAACAGTTAATAATGAGTTCCTTTTTTATTGGTATGGTTTAAGATGACGTTGGCAATCGAATGGGCTGAAAAATACCGCCCCCAGAGCCTCAAAGATATTATTGGGAACAAGAAGGCAGTGCAGGATCTGAAGACCTGGGCTGAGGAATGGCTTTCAGGGATTCCTGAGAAAAGGGCAGTCATTCTCCATGGGTCTGCAGGCGTAGGGAAGACTTCAAGCGTTCACGCTCTTGCCCGGGATCTGGGCTGGGAAGTGATAGAGCTCAACGCAAGTGATCAGAGGACTGCAGGAGTTATTGAAAGGATCGCAGGATCTGCAGCTTCTATGGATACTTTTTTCGGAGGAAAGCGCCTGATCATTCTGGATGAGGCTGACAATATCCACGGGAGTGCAGACAGAGGCGGAATGCGGGCGATTGCAGGACTTATAAAAACTACACTTCAGCCGATGGTTCTGATTGCAAATGACATCTATGGGCTAACTCCTACTATTCGGAATCTCTGCCTGGAAATCAAGTTCGGATCCATTCAGAGCCGTTCAATGATTCCAGTTTTGAAAAAGGTATGTGAGAGTGAAGGAGTCCTTTGTAGTCCCGATGCAGTTCAGCAGATTGCAGAAAATGCAGGTGGAGACTTGCGGAGTGCAATGAATGACCTTCAGGCTTCAGCTAATGGAAAGGAAGTACTGGAGCTAGAAGATATTAATACTTCAGGCAGGGATGTCAAGGAAAACATTTTCAAGGCAATGCAAAGGATATTCAAGAGCACTAACTGTAAAAAATCCCTGGAAGTAGCAATCGAACTTGATGAGAGTCCTGAGGATCTTGTTCACTGGATCGATGAAAACCTGCCCATCCAGTATGCCAGCAAAGAAGGTGACCTTGGAGACATAAGGACGGGTTTTGAGTTTCTCTCTAAAGCTGACCTCTATCTTGGGCGCGTAAAGAAACGCCAGAATTATCGGATGTGGAGATATGCCAGTATGCTGATGGTCTGTGGAGCTGTGATTTCAAAGACAAAATCCTATCCGGGATTTATTAAATACCAGCAGCCTTCTCTCTGGCGGAGGCTTGGACAGACGCGTTCGAAGCGAGATCTGAGGGATAATGTTTCTTCTAAAATTGGTGAGCACAGCTTTGAATCTATGCGTTATTCAAGAAATAATCTCCTGGGGCTTTACTCCTGCATGGTAAAGGATGAAAAGACTGCAATAGAAGTTACTGCATTTCTCGGACTTGAACTCGAGGAATTGATCTACCTTTCCGGAAGTTCCAAGCCCAGTAAAAAGCTACAGAAAATCTATGATGAAGCGCAGGAACTGCTTCGAGAAGGAAAAGACGATGAAGAACAGGATTTCTTCAAGATTCCGGTTCCATCTGATGATCGCAAACAGATAACTTTTTGTTCCATAATCCAACGTCCTGAAGAAACAGACAAAAAAACTTCAGATAATTCTAAAAATTCTGATTTTCGACCTTCTGAAGGCAAGCAGAGGCCCTTCAATTTCAGTTTTGATGTTTCTTCTGAGATGTCGGAAAAAAAAGAGATTTCCGAAAGTTATACACCTGATTCCGTTGCATCTAGTTCTCTTTTATCTGATATGCTAGCGTCCGATAGTCCCAAATCTCTGGAAAATAAAGTCTCCTATCCTTCTGAGCCTCTTGATAAACAAGCTTTTCTCGGCTCTGAAACCTTGGATGAAAAAGTCTCTTCTGAGCCTCTAAAACAGGAGATGCCTGCAAATGGTGAACCTGCGGACAATGAGCCTGATGTTATTAAGGCCCCGGAACCCAAATCCTTGGATTTTGAAGTCGAAGCCTCGGAAGCTCCTAAAAAACCCGAATTAAAAACTCAAAAAACACTCTTCGATTTCTAACTTTTATTCCCTCATTCTAAATAAATTATTCTTCTCTAATTGTAGTATCTGTAATTACGTTTTATTTCTAATTTATTATTTTTTCCTTTCCTTTAAAATTTGACGAAAGAAGTTTTGAAGTGAAATCTGAAGAATATTCTACTGATCATATTCATAATCTTTACCTGAATAGATCCCGAATACACAGGAATTTATGTTAGCTGTGACGGGGTTAATAATAAAATAAGTCTTGGTATATATTGGAAATTGTGGACTGGGTTCTGCTCACATGAATTACTTTGTAATTTTCTACAATAATTTTCCCAATTTTTAGTGTTTTTCAATGACGGAGTCCTAGCAAATAAGACAAGTTCTTAATAAATGAAGTAAAGTTCCAACAAATAAAATAAATTCCAAGTAAGTAGGATAAATTTCTAACGAATAAGATAAATTCTAAGTAAGTGGGATAATTCGCAGAAAAGTTGTGAAGAAGAAAACAAGTTAAGAGTTTGTGAGCGGGTTAGGAGAGTTTTGGGGGAATAGTTGGGGGAATAGTTGGGGGGATATGGGTTTGGGGTTATACTATGGAAAAGAGACCCGCTCACTCGACATGAGTACTTATTTATAGTATAAATAGTTTTTTCTTTTATTCGTTTTAATTTATAATTATGACTTTATTTGCACGAATTAATTGTTTTACATAAAGGTTTCCTTAATTTTGATTTAAAATAGATAGTTAATGTGCAGAATTAACAGCACCGCAAAAAATTATTGATCTTAGAGAAAATGGGATGAGCGGGTTGGGGAGTATGAATTGGGGGTGTTGGGGGGTTGGGGTTATCTAACAAAAGAGAGACCCGCTCACAAGTATTACATCATGCTAGTCAGATATAAATATATTTTGCTTGAATTTTTTTGAATAAACACTTTCGGAAGTCTCTATATAAGAGGAAAATAAACCTTTTTCTAAAACGAGGGTAGTTTCGTTCCCTTTTTTATCCTCTTCTATGGCAGAGAGTTACGATTACATTAGAGAGTCTCGATTACTTCGGGGAGTTTTGATTATTCTCAAATTAGTCAGTTGTTTTTTGACAGTTTGTCGCTAACAAAAGACATATATATAACTAGTTACATTTTGGAGTTGCATTTGGAGCAACCCTGCACATGCAATACTGGCAAAATGGGCTCGTGGTCTAGTCGGTCATGACATCGCCTTTACACGGCGGGGATCCTGAGTTCGAATCTCAGCGGGCCCACTCTCATTATTGTCCTTTTTTCTGATTCTAAGTGCTTATTGAGCTTTTTTTCTAATGCTTTGACTCTTGTTTCGAGGTCAGATTTTGTTTCTGGTTGTGTAACTTTAAGTTCACAGTTAAGCTCTTCTTCAAGGGCAATTACATAAATAGGCTTACCATTGTACTCTGTTTTGAAAATATGAGCAGTTTCTCCTGCAAGGTCTACTTCCGATTGTGGGAGCCTTACTAATGGGTATGTAATCTCTGGTTTTGCCTTATGTTTAATGACCTTGGACTTACCTAACAGCTTCATTTTTTGACCTCTTTGGTATCAAATAAAACGATATTCATTGGTCATCGGTTAAGGAATTTCCTTGCGGTAGATCTCGATTTCAATGGAAAAATCAAGCTCAAAATTCAAGCGTTTAACTGAAATCGGTATCAAACTCTAGCTAAATATGAATGAATAATCTGACAAGTTTGTGGAAATCGATGCAATTGATAATGATTCCTTCTTAACCGATGACCAATGAAACGATATTAGACAATTACATAGCATCTTATTCTCTTTCATCTGGATACAATTGAGAAAAAACCGTGAAATTTATATATGATAAATTATGCTTTATTTATTATTTTTATATATGCCAGATTTTACATAATTTGAAAAATTTGCTTAAACTTCTCATCTTAAGTTGTCGTAACCTTTGCCCAATGCTAGAATCTCTTTTAAACAATTCGTTCCAGATTGAAAAGTCAATACTCGCTCTTAGAACCATGATAAATCAGAATGGTTAATGATGCCGGATGGCAAAGAAAGAGTCTTTGTTAAATTTCCTGAGAGGCCCTTAGAGCTAAGGAAACTATTTTAAAGGAGAACGCCTGTGAGTGAAAAACCTTTTCTAAGAGATGATAAAGTAATTTCAGAATATAACTGATATAACGGAATAAAGAGAACAAAAGCAAAATTTTCACTTACGCCTGTATATATGCAGCACACAAACTTAAACTAAATTGAAAATTATTTTAAGCTTGAATTTAGGCATCTAGCAACCAAAGCACCCATTATCTATCTTGCAAAATTTTTTAAATACTGTGATCTTGGCGAGGTGATGGATATGAGTCATTGAAAACTGGAAGCATAAGATCTTTTCAATATTTTTCTCAAATACAAAGGATGTACTCAATTGTCCGAAATTGATCAATAACCCGAGTACACAACCCCATCTATTATCCTTTGAAGAGAATTATAAATGTTGAAAAATTTTTACTATAGCTTTAGACTCTGATTTTTGGCTCTCTTTTAGAATCATAATATTTTTTAATTTTTCTAATTACCAGCCATGCAATTAGGGAAATTATTCCAATTATAGCCGCTACAATAATCAATAATAATGAAACTCCAGAAGAAGCGCCTGGAGCAATCACATCTGCATGGGCAATAGATGATAATATGAATACACTCAGACACAATGATATTATGATAATGTTAGCTTTTTTCATATTTTACCTTTAACTTTCTTTCTTATTCATTTTTTCCTGTTATGTACTCATACATTTTTGATTTTAAAAATTTATCGAGTTACTGCTTTGGAATCGTTGAAGTAAAATTTCAAATTCTAAAGCTGGATGAGTATAATGATAATGCATAATACAAGATTATTGCCGAACTGATGATTATCGTGAATACTGAAGGACTTTGTGAAAGGAAACTACCTGCACCTGCATATATTGGGAGAACTCCGATTATTAATGCCAGTGTGGTCAAGCCAAATGAGAAGCCTGGCCTTCCTGGAAGTGTATTTGAGATTGTTACCAAAGTAATCGGCATTGTAAAATTGAAGAGGAACATCCCGAGTATTGCTGCATCTGGTATTGCTGCTCCAAATGCGAGTAGTGGAGCAGATATTAAAAGAGATATGGCTCCTACCTTTTGCCATCCGTATTTATCCCCAATAATTCCACCGAAAACTTTTCCTAAGACTACACCTGAAGTTAGTGTTACTAATAAAAAGATGTCTGATTTCCAAGGCAAAACGACTACTGAGCCTATCACTGATCTTGCTACGATTGTTATTAGTAGCAAGAGTATAATTGATTCAAAATAGTTTATGTTTACTTTCTCGTCTGTTTTATAATTTATTTGTGGACATTTTGTATAATACATGAGGATACAGAGGATAACGATCATTATTAGCAACGGCCAGGCTGTAAAGGATCCGCTTTTTCCGTAAAGGGTTCCTAATAAAAGTCCTAATGCTCCGGGAGCTACAAATATCCCTGGGGCTGCGGCTTTATTTTTTGTTAGGTTGAGACTTATTGTTCCGCCGCCTACATGAAATAGGGCATTTCCGATGCCTGAAAGGATTATTGCATACAAAGGCGATAGAAAAGAGATAAGTATTGCTGATGCTGCTATAATAGAACCGGAAATTGCTGAGAGCTTTGGACATCTGTATTTATCTACCAGAAGGCCGAATAAAGTCTGGGGGCCGAAAGCAATAACATTATATATGATGACTAGCTGGATAAAGTATTCATTAGTTATTGATTTTGAAGATAATAATGAAAATGCCACTGCAGCACAACTTGCATCGATTGCTGCGTGCGATAATCCGTAAACTGTGAGATTTTTTATATATTCTCTATTTTTTGTATAATCAAAAGACATAAACTATTTTGGTTGATTTTGATATATAGGTCTATGGCAGGCCGAATAGTATTATGCCTGTTAAAAAGGAAGCGAGATTCATTTTTATTGAAAGAATTAAATAGGATTGTTTTTCCTGACTTGAAAGAGCGTATTCCAGTATTTTCCACTCAATATAAACAATCAAAACTTCAAGACTGATTACCAATGAAATATTAGGCTTTATGATTTTGAAAATGTCGTTTGTCATTGCAATGTAATTTGCAGTCGGATTTGTTATTACATTGGCTAAAGAGACTACCAAGAATATATTTTTATTTCTATATCCGAGAAGAAAAATAACAGTCTCTTCTACCACTATTGTTAAAATCAATGCTATTAAGAGGCTAATAATCATCATTTAATCACATATTTTAATTTCCAATCCTTGTCATTTATATACTATTTAATATCATTATATTCATCATCGGTTAAGCATTAAATCGTATCTATTGCACATGTTTTATAATAATTTCAAAATTTCTTTGTGTTATGTCTCCTCGTTCCTCATTACTCTTTAAGATACTCTTCGGTAAATGCTTATGAAAGAAATCCAACTGCCAGGAAAGAATTAAAGAAGTATTGAGAACACGTTCCACCTGAATGCATAAGTAAAAAGTTCATATTCAGATTTGACTCGAAGAATAGTAGGCTAACCATCAAATTGATCAGTCTAGATGTCCTAAACACTCAACCCCGAGATGAAAAATAAGTATTATACTTTCTTCTCCGAGAGGCATAAGTTATTTCTTAAAACGGTTTATTTCCATGAGCTTGAATCTGAAGTTTCTTTTTTACCAGATTTCCTCTTACAGTTGACTACCTGACTTCATATTAACTTCTATTAACAGGACTGCGTGATCTGACATCGCTTCAGATTTCTTCCCTGCGAATACATAGCCGCCTGATTCTGAGATACACTCTGAAACAAAAAAGTTAAAATGCCTACTGATGAAAGCATGGTCAAGCCCCCTTCCACTACATTTTTAATGGCCCAGTAACTTGCACCTGAGATGGGTATTGAATGTTGCCAGCCATTGTCTTTGAGCTGGTTCATCCGATCTCCACACTTTGCTTGTGAGGTGTCAGGGTCGGTGTTGAAATCACCCATAATCATGGATGGACGATCACTATTCTCTGCTGCGATCTTCAGAATCCAGTCTCAGCACTGGCGTTTGATATTGGGCATCTTGCTGTAATCGGGCATACGAAGGCCAATAATATCGAACCCCTTCTCCGGCAGGAGAACATGAAGCACATTTAAAGGAAGTAATTTCTCAATATTTGTTGGAGCTAGTATTTTTCTCCATTCCAGTGTCGTATTCGAGGCGATGAATACTTTTTGTTCCATGTGAGCATTTTCATTGTTGGTTGATCCTATTCAATTTGAAATTATATACATGATTTTTTTATTTCAGCTTTTATTCATGATAGCAATCTTTTGACCTAAAATATTACTGTTTCTATTTTTAAGGCCTATTTGGCAATATGTTGGATTTCCTGTAAATCAGAAATCTCAAAAGTTTCTGGGAATAAAATACCGCTACATAAGAACTTAATTCCATGCGGCGAGGAAAAAGTTGATTTCAAATTTACAGTAAATTGGTCTTGTCCTCGAGTTATTGATTAAATCTAAAAATCCAGGTACAATCTCAGTGTTTGAGAATTATTTAGAGAAATTCTTGTGCTTACGGTTTTCAATAACTAATGCCCACGACCAATTCGCAATACTTAATTTAAAATACACAACTGACGAATTGGTTGATAGAATTGTACAAAATGGAATTCATTGATACTTTTGACCTTGTCTATCACAACCAGTGAAAACAGACAAAACGTAATCAACGATCGATAATTATTGAAATAAAAATTCGAAGTTGAAGTATAAAACTGGGTTAAGTGTATGCGAAATATGACCAAAAATAGAAGAAATTAACAAAATGAAAGAGTATTGGGATAAAATACTGAATTCTTTCATCTCTAAATTTTTTTGACATTTCCTCTTCGTATATATATTTTTGTATATCCTTCTTTTTGTTTTCTATACATTTTTTCTATCGATTCTTCTTCAAGTGACAGACTTTTTTTAAAAAGATTCGGTTGGATGTGTTTCTCTATCTTCCTCTGACGGTGAACTCTTTTTCTCTGAAAACAATTGAGAATTTAGCAACTATAATTTTTTTTCTTTATAACTTTTCATTTTATATATCAATGATATGGTTATATAGAAAGGAAAACGATAAAGGATTAGAATCTTTGTTACCGATAAAAAAATATGCTTTAAAATCTTTTTAAAGTGTTATTTCTTACAAAGATTATTTTTTCAACTATCGTGGGGGAGGAGTTAGTATTAAGAGAAGGAGCAGGACTGATATTGCTGTTGATATTTTAAGAGTTGCAATGAATGGAGCAAAGAAAACACATATTGTATATGAAGTAAATCTAAATTTTAATATTGCCCAGAAATACTTGGAAATGCTAAAAGATAAAGAACTTATTAAGCATGAAAACGGACTTTTCATTACTACTGATAAAGGAAAAGTGTTTCAGGAAATGGCTAAAGAACTTAAGCTTTAAGTCCCTTTCTTGCAACTTTTCTACTTTTTCCCATTTTCCTGATTTTTTATGAAAAAAGAAACTTAAAAGGCATCCTTAGCAATGTTTCTGATTATTCATGCGTTCCCGTATATATAAATGAAGTTTTGAAACATATCTATTATGGTGAAGGCACTTCTTTTAAATTGCACATTAAGAAAACTGCACACGATTTCAAATGCTGGTGCTTTCATTGACAAAGCTATTGATATTTTACAAGACATTGGGGTTGAAAATGAAATAATAAGAGTTATGGATTATAGTGCAGCCTTTGGAATCTTTTCAGATGAAGATGAAGGCGATAAACAGCCTTCGATTCTTAAAAGCTTACAACATTCTTATTATGCCGGTTTCTATCCTGGGTTAGTGTACTTTATTCTGCGGCGAAAATGGCATTTGAGAGGCTGGATGTAGTTTACATGAATATATTATCCTAAAGCAGGAAAGTATTCCCTTTACGGAAAGACCGCAGGAGTTATCGTTGCCATAAATGAAGAAGTAGGCATGATACCTATTTACCCATACTCTTCAACTTCACTTATCCAGGCTGTGCCGTATCTCTAAATGTTGACTGTTATCGGACTGGTTATGCAGGCTCAGGTCTAAGTTATCTCGAAATAGAAGGCAACATACATTTCTCTATATATTGGACAGTATGATGTATGATACACAATCTGGTGCACCTGGCAAAGTCTGTCAAAGAAAATTCTATCCCTACAAACTAGAGAATGCTTGATGAGGATGAAAAAAGGCAGAGGCTGCAGCTGACCAGCTAAAGCCAACACTTTAATTATTAAAAATTATTCAGTACTTTCGTTCTGTAATTAAGGATATTATTTAACTGACTGGATAAGACTATGATATAATGAAAGGGGGTATTGTTTGACTGAAGGGGATAAGATCACGATAAAATTGAAGGTTGCAGAAGCTGATCTGCGGGATGTTGGAAAGGGGATCGTCCGGATAGATGAAAGTTTCAGGCAAAGGCTGGGCTTGAAGCCTTTTGACGTTGTGGAAATCACGGGAGGAAAAGTAACTTCAGCTCTCATAGGGCGGCCTTATCCGAGCGATGAAGGTCTTGATATTATTCGTATGGACGGGCTTATCCGAACAAATTCAAAGACCAGTATAGGGGAATATGTGGAAATTCGTAAAGCCGAATGGAAAGAAGCAAAAAATGTGACTTTAGCTCCTGTTACAAAGGGTATGCAGATCTACGCTCCAAGTGAGATTCTACAATCTGTCTTCATGAATCGGACAGTTTCAAAAGGGGATTTTATCTCCACCACGAGCTTAAGAAAATCCAGAGATAGAGATACTTACAATAAAGGACTCATGTTCGATGACTTTTTTCAGGACTTTCTCGGGCAGGGTTTAGGCCCTTCTTTCGGACTTGGAGAAATTAAGCTGCAGGTTGTTTCTACTTCACCTGCCGGAATCGTCAAGATTACGGACATGACTGAAATCGAACTCCTTCCAGAAGCCGTGGAGATTGTCCCTGAACAAAATATTCCTACTGTTATGTATGAAGATCTGGGCGGGCTCAAGGATGCAATTACAAAGGTCAGGGAGATGATAGAACTTCCTTTGAAACACCCTGAGCTTTTTGATAGGTTGGGGATCGATGCCCCGAAGGGAGTTTTACTTCACGGGCCTCCCGGAACGGGTAAAACCATGCTTGCAAGGGCGGTTGCAAATGAATCCGATGCTTACTTTATTTCCATTAACGGCCCTGAAATAATGTCTAAATATTATGGGGAATCCGAAAAGGCGATTCGTGATGTTTTCGATGAGGCCGAAAAGAATGCCCCTGCAATTATTTTTCTGGATGAGATCGATTCAATTGCCCCAAAAAGAGCTGAAGTTACAGGAGAAGTAGAGAGAAGAGTGGTCGCTCAGTTGCTTTCTCTGATGGACGGCCTGAAAAGCCGCAAAAACGTCATCGTCATAGGTGCAACAAACCGCCCCGAAGCCCTTGACCTGGCACTGCGCCGTCCTGGCAGGTTTGACCGGGAAATCGAACTCCGGGTTCCTGATTCAGAAGGCAGGCTTGAAATTTTCCAGATTCATACAAGGGGGATGCCCCTTACAGACAATGTGAGCCTGAGAGATCTCTCCCAGGTTACATATGGGTTTGTGGGTGCTGATATTGCTGCACTCTGTAGAGAGGCCGCTATGAGTGCTCTTCGTCGGATACTTCCCAAAATCAATCTCAAAGAACCTCAGATTCCAAAAGAACTTCTGGATTCTCTGCAAGTTACAGGAGAGGATTTCCAGGAAGCCATGAAAGAAGTCCAGCCCTCAGCCATCCGGGAAATCCTTATTGAGGTCCCCGATGTGAGCTGGGATGATGTGGGAGGTCTGGAAGGTGTAAAAAGTCTTTTAAAAGAAGTTGTGGAATGGCCGCTTAAAAATCCTGATTCTTACCGGGACATAGGAGTAGAAGCTCCAAAAGGTGTACTTTTATATGGCCCCCCTGGCACTGGAAAGACGCTTCTTGCAAAAGCTATTGCTCATGAATCTGATGCCAACTTTATCACAGCCAAAGGAAGTGATCTTCTCTCCAAATGGTATGGTGAATCCGAAAAGAGAATTTCAGAGGTCTTCATGAGGGCAAGACAAGTTGCTCCTTCTATTGTTTTTTTGGATGAACTTGACTCCCTTGCTCCTATCCGTGGAGTCTCCGCAGGGGAACCTCAGGTTACGGCAAGAATTCTTAATCAGTTACTCTCAGAAATGGATGGGCTCGAAGAACTTCGAGGAGTTGTGGTAATCGGCGCAACCAACCGTCCTGATATTATTGACCCTGCTCTTATCCGTCCAGGGCGTTTTGATGAGCTTATTCTTGTTCCGGTTCCGGATGAAGGTGCCCGAAAAGAAATATTCAGTGTACATACAAAGAAAATGGCACTGGCAGAAGATGTTGATATCGAATATCTTGTCGCCCTGACTGATAAATATACAGGTGCGGATATTGCAGATATATGCAAAAAGGCAGGCAGATATGCCCTTCGTGAGAATCTTCACGCAAAAGAAATCAGGCAACAGCATTTTCTTAAAGCAATCTCAGAATCAGGTCCATCAGTTACCCCTGATACCATGAAATATTACGAAGCGATAAGAGGAGAGTTAAGAACCAGGAAATCAAAGGAAATAGAAAATCCTTCTTATATCTAAGTAAGAATTAATTTAAATTTGTTATTTCTTTTCTCATTATTTTTATTATCTCTTTACTATTATTTTCATATTCTTTTTTCTCTTTTTTTGATAATTTTTCAATTATTTTTCTTCTCCTTTATATATTCTTATATTTTTTTTTAATATTGTAATTTCGATAGTGGGACTTTTAAGTTGACCTTATTTTTGAATTTTAACTTTTCTTATTCATTTGCCTCACAGAGTATCTTCAGATGTCGATTATCTTGCCTCAAAAATCATTTGTATATATACTCTTTTTATTATGTTAACCAATGATATTAAATACCATAATTACTATCGGTAATATGTATGCAGCTTCCAACACCCGAATATCTTAAAAAAAGAAGGAATGAGCTAGGACTAACCCAGAGCGACCTGGCTAAAAGGGCAGGAGTAAGCCAGCCCCTTATAGCTCGTATAGAATCGGGAGATGTGGACCCCAGGCTTTCAACAGTAAAAAAAATTATTGATGCTTTTGAGGAAGTTGAAAAGGAACAGCAGATCATTATAAAGGACCTCATGCATTCCCCGGTCATTCACGTTTCTCCAGATGACTCAGTGGAGGAAGTAGTAAATCTTATGCGTGTTCATAGTTTTTCACAAATTCCTGTACTTGATAGGGGCGTTCCGGTTGGAAGTATTTCTGAAGACATGATTGTAAAGCTAATGGGCGAAAATAAGAAAAAGTCAATTTCCCAGTTGAAAGTTTCCGGGATAATGGGAGAAGCCTTTCCAACGGTATCTCCAGGCATTTCCATCTCAGTAGTCTCACATATGCTGGAAGGAAATCCTGCCGTGCTGGTGATGGAAAAAGGAACAGTTATTGGAGTTGTGACAAAACACGACGTGATGAAATTGCTCCATGGCAAATAACATGAATCCTCTTCCCAATAGACTGGCTTCTTAAGACAAAATATGAAAAGCACATCAATTATATAGTAGGATTCAATTAAACCTGAAACTAAAATTTGATCAATGCCCTCAATATGTTCAAAGTGACTGAAGTTTTAAATGTTTAACGATATCAGGGTAATAAGTAATATGTTGGAGCCTTTAAATACTTTATATGCAGGCAAGTATTCTATCTATAATATGATGATACAACTTAAATTATTCTACTATGTTATCTCAAAATTACTACATTTATATACCTTTATACAATAACAGCGAAAACGATTAAATCTTTGAAAAAATTCGGAGCATAATAAATATGGATCTGGAAGATACCCTTCTAATGATGCCTGGTCCCGTACCTGTTGCACCTAGAGTCCTTAGAGCGATGTCAAAACCGATGATTAATCACCGGAGTGCGGAATTCGCCGGAATTTATAGTGATTGCAGGGCAATTCTTGCTGACGTTTTCCAGACAAAGAACGATATCTTTGTACTCAGTGGCTCTGGAACTTCAGGAATGGAAGCTGCTGTAGGGTCTGTGGCTGGACCTGGAGACAAAGTCATTTCCATAGAAAACGGAAAGTTTGGAGAACGTTTTAAAGACATTGCAGCTCTTTATGCAGAAGTTGTACCTGTAGTGTTCGAATGGGGCCTTCCTGTAGATCTTGAAATTGTCAAGGAGAAGCTTGAAGAAGGGGCTAAGGCCATCACCCTTGTCCACAATGAAACCTCAGCAGGTATTCTTAACCCCGCTGCAGAAATAGGTAAACTTGCCAAAAAGCATGATGCCCTCTTTATTATGGACGGCGTGACCTCCCTGGGGGGAGACGAAGTTAAAGTCGATGAGTGGGGAGTTGACATTGCAGTCGTAGGCTCACAGAAGTGTCTTGCTGCTCCCCCTGGGCTTGCATGCGTTTCAGTAAGTGAAAAAGCTTTTGAGGTTATTAATAGCATGAAGAAAAGGCCTTACTATAATGATCTCAAGGCTTACAAAAAGAGCGGAGATAAGCCCAGGCCAGAAACTCCATATACACCTGCGATTCCTCTCTTCTACGCACTTCAGGAAGCCCTGCATATTGTAAAAGAAGAGGGAATGGAAGCAAGGATTAAAAGACACAGAGTTCTTACAGAAGCAGTAAGAGCTTCAGTTGCCGAAATGAACATCGAGATGTTTCCACAGCTCAACGAATACAGCAGTTACTCCAATACAATCTCTGCCATGAAGGCTCCTGCAAGCGTTGATGGGGAAGATATAAAGAATGACATGAAAAAACGCGGCATAATAATTGCAGAAGGGCAGGAGCGTCTTAAAGGTAAGATTTTCAGAATTGGGTGCATGGGTATAGTTTCTGCAAGGGATGTGCTCTCAACAGTCCAGCAGTTGGAAATCGTTTTAAATAAACGTGGTTACCTTGACAGCGTGGGAGCAGGTACAGAGGCTGCAGCGCGGGTTATTGACAAACTCTAAAGATATGTAACTGGAGCCTGTAAATTTTGAGGGCTACTCTGAAATATTATAATCTTAAAATTCCGTAGGATTCACATGCCCACAATAGGAATTGCAGATACCACTTTTGCGCGCTATAATATGGGGCGTGCAGCAATCGACGAGATACAGAAAAATGTATCTGTACAAATTAAGAGAGTAACTGTGCCCGGGATAAAGGACCTTCCTGTCGCAGCCAAAAAACTTATTGAAGAAGAAGGCTGCGACATTGTTATGGCTCTTGGAATGCCTGGTGCCAAGGATAAAGACAAAATGTGTGCTCATGAAGCTTCCCAGGGTCTTATTATGGCCCAGCTCATGACAAATACTCATATAATTGAGGTCTTTGTCCATGAGGATGAAGGAAAGGACGAAAAGGAACTCACTTTTCTCATGGACAGACGGACCCGGGAACACGCTTTAAACGTGACAAAACTCCTCTTCAAGCCTGATAAATTAATCCGGGAGGCCGGTACTGGCCAGAGGCAAGGTTTTAAGGATGCAGGCCCTTTGAGGATGTGAAGTAACTTATAGTAAAAAACAATGACTGGAGACCTTATTAGATGACTATCAGCCTAGGATTTGTTGTAGCTGAATTTAACAGGGATCTGACCTATCAGATGGAACTGCTTGGAAGAGAACACGCAGAGTTCCTGGGGGCAACAGTTAAGGAGACTATTCTTGTTCCAGGGGTCTTTGACATGCCCCTTGCGATCAAGAAGCTTTGCCAGAGGGATGATATCGACGCTGTTGTTACAATCGGGTCGGTAATCGAGGGTGAGACAGATCATGATCAGGTTGTTATGCAGCATGCTGCAAGAAAAATAATGGATCTTTCCCTCGAGTTCAATAAACCTGTAACTCTCGGGATTCCCGGCCCGGGTATGACCCGGATGGCTGCTCATGAACGCGTGGACTATGCCAAAAGAGCAGTTGAAGCTGCAGTAAAGCTTGTCCGGCGACTGTAAATTCTTTATAACTAATCTAATACAATGTAACAGACCAGGACCATCCATATGACATCCGCAAGGCTCAAGCGTGTAGAAGAATCCGCAACGATCAGGATCTCCAACATTGCGACCAGAATGATTAAAGAGGGTAAAGACGTTATCAATTTCAGCCTTGGAGAACCTGACTTCAATACCCCTAAAAATATCTGCGATGCTGCGGCAAAGGCTATGTATGAAGGAAAAACCCACTATGCCCCCTCAGCCGGCATCCCTGAACTACGGGCAGCTATTGCCGAAAAATTAAGGGAAGAAAACAATCTGGATGTGACCGAGGCAAATGTACTGGTTACTCCGGGTGCAAAGCAGGGAATTTTTGAGGTAATGATGGGTGTTCTAGGTGACGGAGACCAAGCTCTTCTCTTTGACCCTGCCTGGGTAACTTATGACGCATGCATCCGGTTTGCAGGTGCAGATACTGTCTGGGTTCCAACAGTCCCTGAGAAAGGTTTTCTTCCTGATAATTTTGCAGATTACATAAATGATAAAACCAGGCTCATTGTTGTAAATAGTCCAGGAAATCCCACTGGTGGGGTTTTCGGGAAAAAGACTTTGAAGTGTATTGCCGACCTTGCAATCGATCACAATCTTATAGTGGTCTCAGATGAAATTTACGAAAAAATCATCTATGATAGGGAGCATATCAGCATCGGCAGTTTTGAAGGTATGCAGGAAAGAACTGTTACTGTAAACGGTTTTTCCAAAGCATATGCAATGACAGGCTGGAGACTTGGATACCTGACTGCCCCTCCTGATATTTTTAAGCTCCTGCAGAAGATTCAGTCTCATTCGGTTAGCAGTGCAACTACCTTTGTTCAGTACGGTGGGCTTGAAGCTCTTCAGGGTCCCCAGGATGGAGTTAAAGCAATGGTGGACCGGTTCAAAGTTCGCAGAGATGTTCTTATCGACGGCTTGAACAAAATAGGTTTTGAGTGTAAAAAGCCGGACGGAGCTTTTTATGCATTTGCCGATGTAAGCGAATATGGAAATGGAACAGATGTTGCAGAAAGGCTTTTGAAAGAAGCCCAGGTTGCGGTCACCCCTGGAATTGCTTTTGGAGAGTCAGGCGATAATTTTATCCGGATTTCATATGCGACCTCCATTGATCGGATAAGGGAAGCTCTTGAAAGGCTTGAAAAAATATTTTCCTGAAACCAAATTCAACAGGCAACATTTTTAAAAAGAACCCGGAAAAACAGTTATCCTTTAAAATTGCAAACGGTAGGGTGTAATTACCCATACCGTTTGAGGATCTCTTTTATGATTGTGCCGGTACTGCAAAGTGGGCATTTCTTTGAAAGAGGAATCCTGACCACGTTTGCAGGAAGACCTCTTTTACTGAGTTCTTTTTCGAGAAAATCAATATCAAAGTGCTGGTCATAACCCAAAGTAATAATTTCCGGCCTGATCTGTTTCAGGGGTTCGAACATATCTTTTTCGCTGCCAAGCAGAGCTTTATCGACCATTCCGAGTGCATTCACCATTTCTAGCCGCTGTTCCTCGGGTACTATAGGTTTTGGCTTGTGAGTTATATTTGAATCCCTGGCAACAATGACGAAAAGTTCGTCTCCCAGGGCCCGTGCCTGGGTTAAAAAATATACATGCCCTGGATGGAGAAGGTCAAAAGTCCCTGTAGCAAGTACACGTGTCAACAGATCACCTGGTCTCGGGTAATACCCTGCAAGAATAAGAAACTTACTGAAAACACCCCTCCCTCCTCATCAGAATTTAATATCGTTTAGTTGTATCTCCTGTGAACTGTTACTATTTCTGTGCAGTTAATATGTTAGAAGGAGAAAATCTCGATTATCGCAAGTAATATATATAGCTCGCAAATATGACTATTGATTATTGAACTCAAGATGTTGACTTGAAGGTCTGAAATAGATCAGTTTCGGAAGCAACTTTTCACTCCTTTCAGTGAAGCTGTTACCTTTAGCATTATCACAAGTAATATATAATTCTGATAAATATTACCATTTATATAAATTTACAAAAAGAGGAAACCCAATGGTTAAAAAATCGGTTCATGAGATCAATAGAAAAATTGAAGATGGTAGCGTCAATGTAGTCACAGCGGAGGAAATGGTAGGAATTGTTGAAGAACTTGGTGTGGAGGGCGCTGCAAAAGAGGTGGATGTGGTTACTACAGGCACATTCGGAGCAATGTGTTCCTCCGGTTTGATGCTTAATCTTGGACATTCGGAGCCTCCTATTAAAATTCAGAAGTTATGGTTCAACAATGTGGAAGCATACGGCGGAGTTGCAGCTGTGGATGCTTACCTTGGAGCTGCCCAGATTTCGGATACAAGGGGAATTCAGTATGGCGGGGCTCATGTTATTGAAGATCTGCTCAGGGGAAAAGAAATTGATGTTCATGCAACTTCATATGGGACGGACTGTTATCCCAGAAAAATACTTGATACTACGATTACTCTTGAAGACCTAAATGAAGCAGTTCTTTTGAATCCCAGGAACGCTTACCAGAAATATAACGCTGCTACTAATAGTTCCAAGAGAATTTTAAATACATATATGGGTGAGCTTCTCCCCAATTTTGGAAATATTACCTACTCCGGAGCAGGAGTGCTCTCTCCTCTTTCAAACGATCCGTCCTACGAAACTATCGGTACCGGAACGAGAATTTTCCTTGGGGGCGCCCAGGGATACGTTATAGGAAACGGAACCCAGCATTCTCCATCTTCCGGTTTTGGTACCCTGATGCTCAAGGGAAACCTGAAAGAGATGAGTCCCGATTATTTAAGGGCTGCTTCTTTTACAGGATACGGGACTACCCTTTACATGGGAGTCGGAATTCCTATCCCTATTCTCAATGAAAAAATTGCAGCTTCAACTGCAGTGCGTGATGAGGATATTACAACGAAAATTCTGGATTATGCCGTGGGTAGCAGGGATAAACCAGTCATCAGATCCGTAAATTATGCCGAACTCAAATCAGGTCTGGTACAGATTGATGGAAAGGACGTACCTACTTCTTCTCTCTCCAGCTTCAAGAATGCAAAAAAAATCGCCAATGAACTGAAGGAATGGGTAAAGTACGGGAAATTCTTTGTCAGCATGCCTGTAGAGAGACTTCAGGGCGAAGGTCTGGCCAAACCCATGAAGCAGACACAGGCTGTGCCGCTTGTAAAGGATGTGATGTCCGACTTTATTGTAACCATTAAAAAAGACCAGACCATTCAGGACGCTGCAAAGAAAATCTGGGAAAACTCTTTTAACCATCTGGCTGTAATTTCCGATGCTGGGGAGCTTGTTGGGATCCTGACAGCCTGGGATATCTCCAAAGCTGTTGCAGAAAATATTTTTGATTCAGTTGAAAGCGTTATGACAAAAAAGGTACTGACCTGCGCTCCAAACGAACCGGTTGATCTTGCAGCCCGCAGACTGGACCGCTACGGGGTATCTGCAATGCCGGTAATCGATCCTCAAAGAAAGGTTCTAGGAATAATAACAAGCGATAATATAAGCAAGCTCTTTGCAAGGAGGTACTGAACATGAAAATAAAAATCTACATTCCTACAGAGAGGATCCAGAACCCGATAATATCCGAGTCTATAGTCGAAACCGGAATCCTGATTAATATAATGGTCGCAAATATAGACTCGACCTACGGTGAATTGATTGCAGACGTAAACGATTGCAAGTTCGATAAGATTAAAAATGCTCTGGAATCCAGGGGAGCGATAGTTTCTATTCTGGACAGACCCATTCACAGGGATGAAGAAGAGTGTGTTGAGTGCGGAGCCTGCATTTCTGTTTGTCCAATGAATGTTTATTCTTTTGATGAATCCTGGAGTGTTCATGTGGATGAAAAGAAGTGTATTCAATGCGGCATGTGCATAAAGATGTGTCCTCATGGAGCTTTAAAACTGGGAGAATGAAGAGAGAAACATTGTGATATAAACTCAATAATTCCTTTAGTAACTGTGAGTGAGTATTTTAAAGAAAACTCTGCCCTTTTACTTCAAAAAAAAGGAAAGTATTTAAGGAAAGCGCTTTATGAAAATAAAGCGTTTATTCCTCTTCTTGTTCGGTAGTCA
>CAZCKG010000016.1:0-20728 GCA_964498825.1 uncultured Methanosarcinales archaeon | reverse complement strand
TTTAATATACATTTTCCTTCTGCCTGCAAGCTCTTAAATCTAGTTTATTCCTTACTTACCTTTGCATTCATCTATGAATTTTGTTATTTCCCTGTCTGCGGTTTGGCAGGAGATGAAAAAAGGCTTTTTCGTAATTGTGAGGGTAAGAATGGACTTCCCATCCCAATCGAAACTCCCTATAATCCCTTTTCCCGAAAGCTCTCCCTTGTTTCCAGGCGGGACATCGATGCCGTAGTCCTGAAGCTTTTTCTTCATGCATCCAAAAGTATCTGGTGTTATGTCGGAAACCGTTACAGGTTCACAGGCGTTCCTGAAAATCTGTGCCTGAGCAAATCCAGGGAAAAAAACCAAGCAGGCCAATAGTAGAGAAAAAATCACTTTTATATTCATTCTTTACTCCCCATACAAATTTATTCTTCTTCAGTAAAAATCTTTACTTCTTCTCAAACTCTTCTCAAACTCTTCTCAAACTCTTCTCAATTTTTTTCTCAGCGACCCTTGCATTCGTCTACGAATAGTATTAGTTTCTCGTCTGCGGTTTCACAGCTGACCAGAGGTGGTCTTTCCTTGACTTCGATGGTAAGCTCGGATTTACCGTCCCACTCGAATTTTGCAACGATTCCTTTTCCCGAAAGTTTTCCTTCGTTTCCTTGAGGGACTTCAATACCATAATTTTGAAGTTTTGTCTTCATACACTCAAAAGCCTGAGGTGTAACATTAATAAATTTTATAGGCTTACAACTGTCTTCTCCGATCTGTGCTTGAGCGATTCCAAGAGAAAGAACTAAGCACATAACCAGTAAAGAAAATATTGATTTCATTCTCACCCTTTACCCTCCTATGTGTAAATTCAGCTATTCAACCCAACCGATTATAAACAAACTAAATAGAAATTATTGGCAAAAAAGGATCGGTTATATTCTTGTTTACTATTATTGATTAATATACTGCAAATAATAATAAATTTATGATTATAAATATCTAATCTTTATTAACTATGTGAGGTTTGGTCTGGTTTTAAAATCAGGATTTCCAAAGTTAAAAGAACTTTAGAAAAGGGGAGTATAAGGAGTATTGGATCCAGACAGCGAGCAAACCTCTCGAAGAAAAGATAAAACAAGGAGAATATAGGAAAGGCTGTTTAGCCTTTGGTAGTTCCATACTCTTTATTAGAGCAATGAAAATTCAATTGGAAACACTTAATAGTACATATTAAATATCTGTATAGTAAGTCCATTTTCTCAAAAACCTTATTAGACGAAGGCTTTAATAATAATTAGTTCATTATTATAATATGTGGTGTATTAAATGGGGGTATCATAGCCAATGATGCCGACAATTCTCTAAATTTTTCGGCTTATATCTTTTGAAATGTATCATAGCTGTAAGCATCCTCCATAATTGAAATGAGACCTTGGAGAGGGGAGTAGTATGAAAACAAGTACCGAAGATAAAGTGGAAGGCGAATATCATAAAGCGAAAGGTGAAATAAAGAAAAAGGTAGGGGAATTGACCGACGACTCCGAAACGGAAGCTGAAGGTAGAGCTGAAAAAACAGAAGGTAAGATACAGAAGAAGAAAGGTCAAATTAAAGAGGTATTTGATGAGTGAAAAGGGCTACATATCATGCCCCTTTACTCACTTATCTAATTTTCCGATTGCCTCAGTACCAGGGCCGTGGGTTAGATAGATCTTCCTGAAAAAAATAACTTTTCCTGAAAAGATGACTATTGTGCAAATTGCCATTTTCGTGCAAACTGCCGTTTTTAATTGACTAATCATATTTAGGCTGCGTAAATAATATTTTGGTAAACAATATCCTATTCTCAACCTGGGATACCTTTTAATTATATTCTTCACATTTAATTTTTCGAGTAGATTAAATTACAACTTACAGCTTATCGCTTTTATCTTAAGTCCAGAAACTCAGGTTTTAACCTAAATTCAAGATTCCATAATATTCAATTTTAAGTTAAACGTTAAAAACTTAACATAAAAGCTCAAAATTCTGAAATACTTTAATTATTACAAAATAATGTTATAAATTATCCTGAAATAGTCTCTATATCAAGGATTTTTCCCATAATTTCTTCTTTTTTTGACCCATCAATATATGGAACAAGTGAAGAAAAAGCCTGAACCTGTCTATATCTGGATTCAATCCCCTCCGCTAGCTCAAGGGCTTTCTCAACAATTTCTTTTTGCTTTGATCCATCAAGATGTTGGATTATGATCGAAAGAGCCTCAGGTCTCATATCTTTATCTTTAAGGTTGAAAGCCAACTGAAGAACTTCTTCTATTGCTTCTTCTTTTTTTTGCCCTTTCAGATACGGGATAATTAAAGAAAAAGACTCAACCTTTAAGTAATCGGATTGAATTCCTGAGATAATCTCAAGAGATTTGTCCAGAATTTTTTCATTTTTTGAACCGTACAGATGAGGGACAAGAGAGGAGAGAATCTGGAACTTCGCATCATCATATTTAATAAAGAATGTACAGGCAAAGATATTTTCAAGAAGCCTTTCCTTTCCCTTTCCTCTTAGGTGCGGCGAAAGCGAAGAAATAACTGCAGCTCTTTCATCTTCATCCTGAATATTGGAGGCAGAATAAAGGGCTTTTTCTATGAGTTCTGTTCGTCCCGGACCATCCAGGTAAGGAATAAGCAGAGAAAGGATCTGAGACCTTAAATCGCCGTATTCAATTCTGGAAGCAAATTCAAGGGCTTTTTCCAGATATTCTTCTTTTTCCGGTCCTTCAAGCTGAGAGATAAGCGAGAGAGTTGTCTGGAGTTTTTGAGCTTCACCTTGCCCTTTAAATTTCATTTCTGCAATTTTTGCCATTCGAATGCTACTGGGACTGCCTTCAGTCACAATTCCTTGATTAAGTTGAATGTGCGTGTATTGACTCCTGAAATTTCTAATATCTATACCGTTTTCGCTTGTAATTTTCTGATCAGAAGTAATCTTTTTATCATTCGGAATTTCAAACTGCTCCAAATCCTTAGCAACGCTTTTTGCCAGAAATCCTTCAAGCATTTTATTAAGTTCCTCAAATACTTTGTATTTATCAATCGAGTTCTGTGCTACAAACCTGATCGAACTCTCTTGTGATAGAATTTTCTGTGTTACCTCATCTTCCATAAAAGACGAAACTCCTATAGCTAAATCAGGATCCTGTTCAAGCAGTTCCAAAATGTTCAGAACAAGAACCTGTTTTACCTCAGGATCATATGGTGCAATAACCATATTACCTGCGGCTTCTTGTAATTCAGGCGTTTCTCTTGAATATAACTTTTCCCATAATTTTTTCTTGCGCTTCCAGATATCATACCCTACTTTTTTGACAGCTTCCTCAGCCGCCTTTTTAGATCCGATGACAAGATGAGGGATTAAAGGTTCGATGAAATCTGTCACTTGTTGTGCAAGTTGCTTCATTATTATATCCTGTTGCTGCATTGTTTCATCTCTGTTCTAACGAGATATTTCATATTATACGTTTTTTTGTTTAGTTCCTGAATACATTGATGAAAAGAATAATCACCAGCATATCTGAGTAGAAAATATATACATCAAAGCATATATAAAATCCAGCAGACTATTCTCAGACTATTCTGGGTAACAGTATCAAACAATTCTGACTAAAATCAAATAATTCTGAAAAATAACACAGTTGAATTTTGAAACAATATAGTGAAACAGTATAGGAAGAATAAATACAGCAGATGAATTTTGTAATTGTAAAGGTAGCCGAGAATAAATTTTTATTTATTATCAGCTGGACTTACCAATATGAGTTTATATTCATCAATGCTTTCTAAACTCGCCGATACTTCATAAATTCACAAATATTTAGTACACGTGCCTTTTATGAAAATTACAGAAATCCCTGGAAGAGAAAGTTTTTTCCGGATAATTTCCGAGAGCTTGGTATTTAGAATATCTTTTCCTTCATTAAATCCTGTTTCTTTATTAAATCCTGTTTCCTTTCCACTCCCAGCCCTGCCCTTTATTCCAGCCATATCCTGCATTTTTTCTTCACTGGAATCAATATCAAAGACTGAGACGTCTGGGGTTATTGCTTCTATTACTTTCCTGAGGTCAGGAACCTCCTGCCCTCCTGTCATTGCCGCAACCTCATTCTGGAGTACCAGTATAAGCACATCGGATCCTGAAGTAGAAGCGCTGATAAGTCCGAGGATTCCCGAATGTGCCAGGGCAAAGTCCCCGATCACAGCTATGCCCTTTTTCTCAAAACCACAGGCAACAGAGATTGCAGACCCAAGGGCAAAGCTTACATCAACTGCTGCTAGGGGCTCAGGCGCACTTCGAACTGAACAGCCCATATCGCCTGCAATTCTCACGTCAAGTGTGCTGAGGAAGTGATAAAGTGAAAGATATGGACAATCGTCGCAGATAATAGCCCTTCCGGCTTTGAGAATAGTAGTTCCTGCAGGTCTCATAACATTCTCTTCCTCGACATGCTCAAGAGCAAACTCGAGATCCTCAGGAGTAATCTGCCCATAGGGAAGGTGACCTGTTTTTTTCCCATAGACATTTCCTGCGATTCTGATCTGTTCTTCTATAAAAGGCTCGGACTCCTCGACCACGAGAATTTTTTGATTGACTTTCAGAAAAGCCTTAATTTTTTTAAGGGGAAGCGGGTTTACAAGAGAAAGAGAAAGATGAGAGACTTCATAATAAAGTCTCTGACTTTTAGGAGCTTCTTGATTATTAAGATCTTCCTGGCTTCCAACATCTCCTTGGCTTTCAAAGTCTCTTTTGCTTCCAAAATATCTTTGGCTTTCAAAATCTCCTTGGTTTTCAATTTCCTGCTTTTTCAGTATTTTTTCCACGATTGAAAACATAAAGCCCGAGGAAATGATTCCTACCCTTCTGAGGTTTGAATCTAATTTCTTTTCTTTACTGGTACGTTTTTTTCCATTTTCCAGTCTATTCAGGTCGGTATTTTCAGCTTCCGCTTCAAGTAAGGGATAGGCTCTGGAATGAAATAATTGATGCTTTTCAAACATCCGATTTTTCCAGATTGATCTGTCAAATTCAGGATGAGAAGCAGAGGCTTCCGGAAGGCGCTTTATTTTTCCTTTACTCTTTTCAAGATCTGCTGTGACCCTGAGAAGAACTGGAGTCATCGTCTTTTCTGAAAGCTCGTAAGCCCTTCTTAAAGCTCTGTATGCAGTATCCTGATTATTCGGATCAAACACAGCTATTTCTGCAATCTTCCCATACCAGCGAGAGTCCTGTTCATTCTGAGAGCCTTTTGCGCCAGGGTCGTCGCCTGCAATTATAACAAGGCCAGCTCCTATTGTATGTGTAACCGAGGTTATAAGGGGATCCGAAAGCAGGTTCATTCCAACATGCTTCACAAGAACAAGCGCTCTTTTTCCTGAAATAGATGCTCCGAGGGCTATTTCCAGGGCGACTTTTTCATTTGTGAGCCATCTGGCTCTGTATGCATGATTGCTTTTTTCCAAAAAGAGTTCCATCAGGGAGGTAATAGGATACCCGGGGACGCCTGTAACCAGACTGACGTCACTGTCAAGTGCTGCAAGGTAAAGGGCCTGGAATCCGGTATATTCTTCTGTTTCTTCTTTCAAGCTTATCCCCGGTTTTTGACTTTTATAAAGCCTTTATTAAGAACTAAGTTTCTTTTAAGAATTTATTTTAGTTTTTTCCGTGCTAAATGGTTTTATTTCAGTACCTGGAATGATAGATTCTTGAGGTCTTCCGAACCAGGGAAGGGAAGCAAGTGCACCGATTACCCCATTTCCGTCCAGCAGAACTTCCACTCCGTTTTCTTCTGCACATTTCAGAGCATCGTCTTTCGAGACTCTTTCAGTCCTGCAGCGGTTACTATATCCATACATCCCTTTTGCATAAAAATCAGATAGAACAACCATTCCTGTCTGGCCTGAAGCACTGTATTTTTGAAGTGCCTTTTTGAACACTTTTGTGAGCCTGGATTTAGCATTCTGATCCACACAGCCAAATTCAAGCACTGTAGACATACAATTCTGGGTTTTTTCCGGGACGGGAAAGAGCTGGACAAGAGAATGAGAGAGATAAACGGCTTCAGGACAGTCAATTTCCTTTGCGATATTATGTGTCAGGGTCCATGTAGCTCCCGTATCTTTAGAATCCGTATCATCTATACCTATCAGGACACGGTCTCTTCGAGGAACTACAATTGTCCCTCTGGCGCATTTTTCTCCTCCGGATTCGGAAATATTATAGCTAAGAACTCCATCAGCAAAAGCTCTGCAACGAGTTGCGCCTACGCCTCCGCCCCCTAAACCAGCATATGTAATTTCAACTTCATCTTCTTGAACGATAACAGATTCAATACCTGCAGCTGCCACCGAGGCCTTTAATTCAAGTTTTGAGGTTCCGGTTTTCATCAAATAACGGATCATATTTCCGTTTGAACGGGCTTTCAGGACAAGGGGAGCTTTCGAATAGTGATAAAGGGACCAGGCAGCTCCGCTGTAGCAGTTGGAATGCTCAATAATTTCAGCATACTCATTTTTTGCGTCACAGACTGCATAAATACCGCTGTAAGGTACGGTATAAGGGTCATCCAGAGTTATTTCTTCAATATCTCTGTTGTCCAGAGCACAGGCGTTTATATGTTTTGTAATTAGAAGACCTCCTTCTTAAGAGGAATAGGAAGTGAGAAGGATATTCATTTGATTGAAAAGCCCATCTCTTATACATTATATACAGATATGTTATTGTATTAATTAAGATATCAAGTGTATTAATTAAGATACCAAGTTGTTTTACTCAATTTACATATTGTGATATTTTTGAAAGTTTGAGAGTTAGAATCTGACGCTACGATATTAGATTGGCTTATAAATATAAATCCTTCGCAAAATAAGAGATATGCATATCTAATATCTATGCAGAAGTACACAGAGTGGGTTGGAAAAACGGGCCGTGGGTATAAGTTATTGATCAAATCCGAAAAAGTATGTATATTTTTCCCTGTATTGGGAAAAATGTAGAGAGATTCTTATGCCTGCAGTTTTCAATGACCAATTCCTGTCACCAAGAAGTAAGCTTATAATGAAAACAGATATCCTGCCAGCAAACAAATTCAAGACAAAATTTCACTTTACTGTATCATTCCTGACTGAATAAAATAGATTAGAATTATCCGGATTGGGTAAACTGGATATTTGAAAAACATTCAAGTTCCCTCATGCGTTTGAAGTTGTTCCATACTAACAGCTTAAACCCTGAGACTGGTGATACTCCCGAGCTTCGAGAGGAAACATATTAAATCAATTTTCTTCTGGATATTCAGCTTGCCTCATAATGATAATGCCAGAATTTGCCCAAAAGGTTTTTATATTTAGTCACTGAGGTACTTCATTGAAAATTTGGGGGAAGGCTCAAAGATATTGAATAAGTGAGTTTCTTTCAAGTTTTAAGAAAAACGCTAATTCAATGTGCTCAGCTGTCATTGGGATAGCTAAATTGCTTACAATGCTTTGAGTTAGTTGAGCTCAAGCAGTTTTGTGAGCAGCACATAAAAACAGATTACCAGCTTCGAGAAAAGGACTCACCCAAAGTCTATCGAATGCTATGTTACAGTTACAAAGGTGGATAAACCCTGAATCCGCCTTCTATAATTCAAAGCAGAATCTTACCCAAGATTCACCCTAATCCCTGAGATTCCAGGGGTTAAACCTAAAGTCCAACCTGCGATCCACAAGGGTCCTCCCAGATTCAACCCAAGGTCCCACTTCGATTACTATACTCGACAAATCCAGATTCAGATACGAAGTCAGGACCCGACTCAGGATTCACCCAAAATCCTCTTCGGATTATTTTAGATTTAGCCAAAGTCTAGGTCCGAAGTCAGGACTCAATCCAGGATTCACCCAAAATTCTACCTCGAATTATTCTAGATTTGACCCAATATCTAGGTTCGAATTCAGGAATTATTCAGGATCCAACACCGAATCCCAATCTGGAAATTGACCCTGGATCCAATCGAAGATCTACCTCCGATCCAATCCAAAAGGTCGTTAAATCATGCAGATCGTTAGAGAGAAACCCAAGATAGACCTTGTCTTTAAAGTTAGCTCATGGGCGCTCAGACAAGAAGTTGAGCAAAAAGACAGAAACACTGATTCGTTTGAAATTTACAGCTGTTTAAAGGAACTCGAAACAGCAAACTTTGAAACCCGAAACCCTAAAATGAGATTTTTAGTTCCACTCAGTCCCAGTACCCTATCTGGGGATATATGTAAGGTTGAAGAGTCAGATTTAGATTTTCTGCATGCGGCAGAGAATAACTCCTTAGATTCTAATCTTAAATTGACCGAAGATAACCTGCAAATTGTTACTGGCTTGGAGACAAAATCTTTCTCCTGCTGGTTAGCCCTGGAAAACAGGAATTAAGGGCGTAAAAACGGGTGTTAACATGCCAGTTAACCAATCGGTCAATAGGATAGTTTCAGGTTCCACTGTAATACTTGCAGGAACCTTTCTCGGAATGCTTTTAGATATCCTTATTAAAAAAGTACTTACATCCCATCTCTCCCCAGCAGACTTTGGTGTATATTCCCTTGCACTTACAGTTATTTCAATTACAGGTGCAGTTGCAACTCTTGGACTCAATGAAGGAGTGCCAAGATATATTGCGTTCTTCAGGGGCAGAAATGAGGATCAAAAAATACATGAGCTTATAATATCAGCCATAATTATGGGCTTGCTTGCAGGCTTGCTTGCTATCCTTGTCTCACCTTCACTGTTTCACAGTCTAGCAGGAGAGGGATTTGACACACAGGGACAAATTTTGTCCGTAGTCAAAATCCTGGTGTTTGCCGTTCCTTTCACCATACTCCTGAATCTGACAGTAGCTATCTACAGGGGATTCGACCATACAAATGTAAATATGTACTTCTACAACATTATAAGGCCGGTATCTCTGCTCGGATTTGCTTCAGCTGCCGTATTCGTCGGAGTTTCATTAAAAGGAGTCGTACTTGCAGATTTACTTTCAATGGTCTTTACTTTTGGTATAATGGCTCTATACTTTATAAAGAGACCACCAATTAAAACGGAATGGAAGCTTAAATTCAGTGAGCCCACAAAGCAGCTAATAAGATATTCATTCCCGCTCTTGATAACTGCAACTCTGCTGAATCTCATGAGCTGGATAGATACTATAATGCTTGGCTACTTCAAATCAGCTGAAGTAGTTGGAGTTTACAACGCAGTATACCCTATTGTTGGGTTTCTGTCCCTGGTAATAGCTTCCATGGGTTTTGTGTACGTTCCTGTAGCTTCAAAGCTCTGGGGTCTTAATAACACTGAACCAGTTGGCTCAATTTACGCAGTAATGACCAAGTGGTGCTTCCTGCTCACATTCCCAATCTTTGCACTGGTATTCGTGTATCCTGAGTTTCTTATCACAAAACTCTACGGAGCTCAATATGTAGGTGGTGCTACTGCCCTGCGCATCCTTGCTATGGGATTCATAGCAAACTCATACTTCGGATTTAACTACCATACTTTATTAGCGTCTGGAGATTCGGATTTCCTGATGAAATGTTCGGTAGCAAGTGCAGGACTTAATGCCCTTATCAACTTCATTCTTATACCTGAATATGGCATGGTAGGTGCAGCTATAGGGACTGCCGTATCATATGCATCTATTGAAGTCTTAATGACCTTAAGAGCCTGGAGAAAGCAGAAAATGCATCCCTTTACTTCAATGTACAGGAAATTAACTGCTGTTTGTATTTTCATGGTTGTATCCATGCTTGTAGCGAAAAACATGCTTATGCTTACAGGGGCAATCTGGGAATACTTAACTTTCATAGTTGTGTATTTCTTAATTGTTCAGCGCACCAATATACTGGACAGAACTGAAATGGATATGGTAGGGGATATCCGAAAGCTCATTAGGCACAACATAAGAGCTCATATCCCTACGAGTATTAAAGCGCTTCATAATTAATTATCCAATTAACAAAAGGCCGGCATATCTCTTTTAGAGACGCTGGCATTTGCTTTTTTACTTATTCTTAACCAAAGAGACTATATCGAAGTGCAATTTTAAGAACATAGCTTGATTTATGAAGTTTTGAGTAGATCGCTTGAAGGCTATATCCTTTCTTACAAAAATAAAAATAACTGAAGACTTATTTTCCTATATTAAACTGACTTAATGCAAACAGTATCTACCTTAGTTTTCTTCTTTTTTACCACTCATAATCGTCGAAGTTTATTTTAGATTTAGTTCTGTTTTTCCCCAGCTTTACAGTTTTTTATCCTGTGGAGTTAAATGCCAGCAATTTGCTGAACTTTTGTTTTCATTTATATACCATCCTTTGCAGAGAAAATAAGCTTTGAAAAAATTCAATAAGATATGCTTAATAAAAGTACAATACGTTATAATCTAGGGGAATATGAGCCGGGAATACATAGCAAATTTGGTTACCAAAACAGTAAAGGAATGGCTGGAGGACGACGCAATGACTTATAGCGCCGCACTGGCGTTTTATTTTGTATTAAGTCTTCCTGCTCTGCTCTTATTTTCGGTATCTATGGGAAGCATTTTTTTGAAATCAGAAAATGTCCAGAACACAATACTCGATAACCTGCATGGAGTTGTTGATGAGAGAGTCATAAATATGGTAGTCGTGCTTTTCGAAAGTATTCCGGAAATTAACTCTCTTTCGATAAGTGCATTAATAGGCCTTATACTTCTTCTCTGGAGTGCAAGCAATATCTTCAGACAACTAAAAAATTTTCTTGAGAGAGCCTGGGATATTGAACCTGCTGAATCCAGAGATGTCAGGAATTTTGTAAAAAACACGATCATGTCTTTTATTTTCGTTATAACCTTTGGCGGGCTGCTGGTAATAAGCATAATCGTCGAGGGAGTTATATATATGAGCTCAGGCCTTTTTCATGAAATTTTTCCTTTCTCACCGGCAATAGCTAATTATGCAGGTTCCATAGCCAGTTTTCTGATCCTTGTTTTCTTTTTCATGCTTGTGTATAGAGTTCTCCCTAACATAAAACTTGATTTCAAATCTATTTTTGTAGGATCAATTGTAACAGTAATTCTTATAACCATAGGAAAATATGCCGTTGGGGTTCTTCTTATATACAGTAACCCTACGAGCGTTTATGGTGCAGTAGGGTCGATTATAGGATTATTTCTTTTAATTTTCTATTCTTCAATCATGATGACAATTGGTGCAGAGTTCACAAAAGTTTATTCAGAATCTTAGAGGCTGTCTTAAAATTCAAACCATTTCTACACCTGATAGGGCATTGTTGCTTTTAAATTCAGACTGCAAATTCATTATATCGGACTTGCTTTCTCGATGTATAAAATCAAATACATCAGAAATAATGGTTAAAATTACACTTTAGGCATTTGACGGTCTAATACTGCTGTTTTTCCGTTCAAATACGTAATTTCTGCTTTCATTGTAGAATCAAATTCAATTTTAAGACATGTTTAAGAGAAATTCGAGAGAAAAAAGCAGATAAGCTATGTTGATCAGTGAAAATTGATATTTTTATAGAAATTAAACGAAAATACTATTGAAATGGAATATTACCCAATTATACAATTCAAATAGTTCTGAGACAGCCTGTTTTTTGTATTTTCTGCTTTTTCCGCGGTTCACCTTTCTATTTAAAACCGATAAAATAGTTACTGTAGAACTACAAACTCATAGTTTATAAAGTGTCAATTTTTACTGTATTAGGACTTACGCGCTTGGACCAAAAAACCAAAACTCTTTAAATCTCAAGCTACCAAAAATCTAAACGAAAACATCATAAAAACATTTATAAAGTATAATAAACTTTAATGAGTAATTATAAAAGCATTCTTTAAGCCGACAAACTATCATAAAAATAAAAATATCAAGGGGTTATCATGAAAGACTTTGAAGTAAAAATGCTGGATGAAGAAGATCATATTTTTATTGAAACGTTAAGGAATCTCGGGATGTCAAGAAATGTCGCTACAACCATGGCATATCTTATGAACGTAGACGAAGCTTCAGCCCGGGAAATTGAGATAAGCACCGGATTAAGGCAGCCCGAAGTAAGTATTGCAATAAGGTTAATGCACAACCAATCCTGGATCAGTGTGCGCTCGGAAAAAAAGCCTGGAAAAGGACGGCCGATGAAGATTTATTCTCTTGCAGCTCCTGTTGACGAGATCATAAGTTATTACGAAGACAAAATTTACAAAGAATCTCAGGTAACCGTTTCAGTAATCAAGAAGCTAAAAGTGATGAGCAAACAGTTGTCTCTTACTTCCTCAAAGTGAAGAATTTCAGAGTTAGCTCCCTAACGGCTGACAATCCTTTTGGGAATTCACTGTATGGAAAAAAACATTTAATGTGACTTACTTTCGGGTAGCTTCGTTTAACTTTCTATCTGGTCGCCCTTAATGCACAACTGGTCCTTTGACAAACAAGACATTCTTATCTTCTTGCAACTAACATTGAACCTCTACACTTGATTGAAAACGGCTTATTCATATCTTTTTCCTGAGAATTTTTCAGGCTTTACGGAGTACTCGAAGGCTCCAGCATCTTTGATTTTGCAGTCTTTGATCGCTAAAGAAGGAATTGAATTTACTCAGAGTAATTATCTGACAGCTTTTAAAGGGCGTGGTATTCGTGATCTTCCGCACTCCCAATGTAATAAATTTAAGGTTAAAGTCACGAAACTCGCTACTTATAATTGTCATACAGGAACTTCACGATGCTTACAAACTGCTTGACAGATATGCTACGAAGTATAATTTACTGGCTTGCAGCGGATTGTCAAAAAGCACTTGATAAATGCGGAGTTTGTATCAGACAAAAAAACATTACCCACTGAAGACGCAAACCTCGCATTTTACTTTCAGCGATCCCCTATTTTTGACTTTTAGTTTTCAAGACCCGCACCCTCACCGGTCGCAGCTGCGACCGGCATTCTAAAAAAGTCATGAGAAAGCAACTTGAACCCTAAATAATGATTTTTTAAGCCTTTTAGATTTAGCTTATAGCTGTTTTATGATTAGCTGCCTTTCGGTTCTTTCTTTTTTAATTCTTTTCCTTTTTGCGGGAAAAACCGCTCTCCTGCATCGAGCGTGACTTTTGAACCTCACGTGCGTAAGTCCTAAAGGAATTTATTAATTCCAGATCAATAATATGTCCTTCAGGTTGCTGTAGAACTGAATGCAAATAAGGAAAAATCAGGGCATGTTTAAAGAATCCAGACCTACTTTAATAAAAGTCAATCCAAATGCAATCTGAGCAAACCCCAAAACACGGATGATGGAAAAATAATACTTGCTGTTGATAAAAGATTTTGACTTCTCTACAATCAGTGCAACAATCACCTTTGAACCTACAAGCAGGATATAGAACCCGGCTATGAATAAAATTGTGGCCCAAACATGAGTATTAAAGCTCTTATATATTATTGGCCCGCCTATGGAGAGCCAGAAGACGTATGGGTGCGGGTTCCCGAAGTTAACAATAACTCCTTTTTTAAGGGCATCTTTTTTTTCTACATTTAATTCAAGGCTGTCCTTTTTGATTCTAAGTGATTCTATCCCTGAATATAGCAGATATGATGCTCCGAAAAATGCAATAATTCCGATAACAAAATTGGAACCTGTCAGGTGTGAGAGAACAAACAGTACAGCTAAAATTATTGGCAGATCTGTAATTAAAGGAGATACTGCAACCTTAATTCCTTCCCACTTGCCGTGCTGTAGAGTCTCGGAAATAGTTACAGCCAGAAGTGGGCCCGGAGACATTCCTGCAGCAAGGCCGAGAAATGATCCCATAACCAAAAATTCAATAAGATCCAACATCCGCACTACCTCATTTTCATATGTAAATTAAAGAATCTGCTATAAATTCTGAGTAAGCTGTGGATTTCTGATACGTTAATTGAAGTTAATTAAATACTTACTAAATGTAGATAGTTATACGACGATGACGTAAAATAAACTTTAATGCTATATATAATCCCTCGATATTATATGGGAAAATTTGGGCCTCAAGCCCATGTTTTTTGGAAGGAAAGAGACGCTTACGCCTCAATCTTCGAAAACATAAATGCTCCGATCATGCAGACAAGGGCTGAAAGTAGCCCTATCGCTGCAAGATCATTATAGATGCCGAAAGTGCTTATACCGGCAATTGCTCCCCTCAAGCCGTCCACACCGTAGGTAAGGGGATCGATCCTGCTAATGAAATATATTGCAGGTGGTAGGTTATTAAGCGGAAAAAGGGCTCCTGAAAGGAAGAAGATAGGCATGATCAGGAAATTCATAATTAGCTGGAAGCCGTGCATATCTTTCATTTTTGAGGCTATGGCAAGTCCAAGCCCTGTAAAGAAAATGGCTATCAGAGACATGAAAATTAGTCCCAGTCCAAGATTAGCAAAACTGGAAATCCTGAATCCAAGCGCAAAAGTCAGACTCAGCACAATCAGGCCCTGGACCATCGCTATAGTTGCACCACCGAGGGTTTTACCAATCATGATTTCTGTTCTTGAGATCGGAGCTACCAGCGTCTCTTTAAGAAAACCAAACTGCCTGTCCCAGATGACTTCCAGGCCTGAAAAGACAGCTGTAAAGAGAATTGACATGGAGACGATTCCGGGAGCAAGAAAATCTATGTAATTTGCCCCTCCATTGGCACTGGTATACATTGGACCGAATCCGAACCCGAAAGTGATCAGGAAGAGGAGGGGTTGCCCGAGAGAACCAAGCAGCCTGGCTTTGGAGCGCCAGTAATGTTTGAGTTGTCTCAGCCAGAGGATGTAGATTACCTCGATCAATGCTTATTCCTCCCTCTCATGCGAATCATTCTCATTTTATTTGCAGGTCCATCGTTCTCATCACGAATATCCCTGCCTGTTAGCTTCAGAAAAGCCTCTTCTAAGGATTCGGTTTCTGTCCGTCTCTTTATTTCTTCAACTGTCCCGGTTTCTATAATTTTTCCGTGGTCAATGATTGCGATTTTGTCTGCAATAGACTCGGCTTCTTCCATATAATGGGTTGTCAGGAAAATCGTCATTTTTCTTTCTTCATTTAAGTTTTTGATATGACTCCAGATTGAATTTCGTGTCTGCGGATCCAGACCAACTGTAGGCTCGTCGAGAAAAAGAATTTTAGGGTAATGGACAAGTGACCGGGCAATCTCAAGTCTGCGCTTCATGCCACCGGAGTACTTTTTTACGTAATCTTCCCGTCTGTCCCAGAGCCCGACAATTTCCAGGGCTTTTCGGATTCTTTCTTCTCTTTCTTTTTTAGGTACTTTATAGATGACTGCATGGTAGACGACGTTCTCGTATGCTGTTAGTTCGTCATCAAGACTGTGGTCCTGAAAGACTATTCCGAAAGATGCACGAGCTTTGTCCTGTTCTTTAAGCACATTGAAACCATTGATGCTTATTTCACCTGATGTGGGTTTCAGGACAGTTGTAAGCATTTTAATTGTTGTTGATTTACCTGCACCATTCGGACCTAAAAAAGCAAAAATTGAACCTGTTTCAACGTCGAAACTGATGTTTTTTACAGCGGTAAACTCATCAAATTTTTTTGTAAGCGATTTGACTGAGATTATGTTTTGCATGAGAAGACCTGATGTGTTTTTATGGAAAGATTGAGTTAAATAGAGTTTTCAAATGGGGTTTTCTTTTAAAAAATCTGAAATGTGAAATTTCAGAAAAACTTCCACAAAATATGGGAAGAGGAAGACTTGTTTAATTATACCATCTGATTGAGAAAATAGATAGCTTTCCGTGGCTTTCTGGAATAGCAGGAGTATTCACGTCAGAGAGTTCTGCAAATTGGACGTGTATGTCAGCTCAAAATATTTTTCATGAGGGTTTTGCTTAATTATTTGTTTGATTTTATATGGTTTGATTTCTAACTAGAGAGGATTGATAGTATTTAAATTATTTGTATCTTCATTTAAATGAATTAATGTATCCTTACTCAAGCAAGATGGGTTAATAGATCCTCTCAAAAGCAAATAATCAGTATAAAGCAAAAAGGTACCAGCCGATGAAAATTTTTAACGTATCCCATTAACTTTCTTTTTTTACAGTCAAGGAAAGAATTTAAATCTTTGAGGAAATGTTTTATTGGAAAAAGAAAGAGGTTCTTTTTAGTTTTGAGGGAAGAAGAGCTATAAATATCGGATATTTATTCAGAATGACTTAAGTTGCCAATATCCGAATTTTTTAATATGTTCATGTTTGCAATTTTTATTTGGAGGCTTATTAGATTCAATAATTTACTGGCTAATTCATAAAAGTTCATTTAGCCTGAACTTAATTATATAATATCTGATTTATTTATTACTATTCAGTTATTAAATTTATTATAATTCAATCTTTAAGATAAAGGCGGAGTAGAATATGAAAAGAAAGTGGGAACGGGATTTAGGACTTCAAGGGCGTATGCTTTTCACAATGTTTCTTCTGGCAGTAGTTTACCTCTTTTTCCTGGCAATTCTTTCGTACTATGGAGCTCCTCCGATTTTCATGCTTTTATTTGTCGGATTTTTCATGGGCATCCAGTACTTTTATTCAGACAAAATGGTACTCTGGACAACAGGGGCACATGTTGTTTCCGAGAGTGAAGCCCCTCAACTGCATGGGATGATCACAAGGCTCTGTGCGATAGCTGATCTTCCGAAGCCTCAGGTGGCAATTGTCAGAACTGAAGTGCCAAACGCTTTTGCAACAGGCAGGAGCCCTAACAAAGCTGTTGTTGCGGTTACTACAGGAATTCTGAATAAACTTTCTCCAGCCGAACTTGAGGCAGTACTCGCTCATGAGCTGAGCCACGTCAAAAACAGGGATATGGCTGTACTTACAATTGCCAGTTTCATCTCAACAGTGGCTTTTTACTTTATGCGCTACGGCCTTTACTTCGGGAACATGGGAGGAGACAGAAGAAAGGATGAAGGAAGCTTTGTACTCGTATGGTTAGTTTCCATTGCAGTTTGGGTTGTCAGTTTTCTTCTGATCCGTGCTCTTTCACGCTACAGGGAATTTGCTGCGGACAGGGGTTCGGCTATAATTACCGGGCAGCCTTCTAACCTCGCATCTGCACTTATGAAAATAAGCGGGCTTATGGACAGGGTTCCAGGAGAGGACCTCAGAAAAGTAGAGGGTATGAATGCTTTTTACATTATTCCTGCAATTTCAGGTTCTTCTATTATGGACATTTTCTCCACCCATCCGTCTGTTGAAAAAAGAATCGCCAAACTTGAAAAAATGCAGCAAGAAATGAGTTAAAACTTAAAACAAATTAAAAATTGAGTAAATTAAAGTTAAGGTAAATTAAAGGCAAGTGTAATTAAAGGTGAAGGTAAATTAAAGGCAAGTATAACTTAAAAACAAATAGTTGAGGAGATATTTAAAAATGGGTTTCCGGGATTTTGTTGATGCGGTCCTTGGAAGGAGCAGACTTCCGAAAGCAAAAAGTGACAGGCTCTTTGCAATTTCCACAGCCAGCATTACGCTTGAAGCTAATCTGGGATTGAAGCCTTCAGGATCCGCAGGGATCTGTTTTAAACCGATTGGTGCTTCAGCTTATGAATCCACCAGAAAAGAAATTCAGGAGCTTCTGGAGTATAGTTCCAAGGAAACGGAAACCGAATTCAGGTTGGAAAAAGATGAATACAACTTCCTCTGGGCAATTTTTAAAGACCCTGACTTTGAAGATCTTGTCGCAAGCATTCATCTTGTAAGCCAGACCCTTGAAGAACGCGGTTTTGGGGGGCAGATCCTCTGTGCCATTTACCGGTTTGACAGCGAGCAGGAAGCCGGAAAAACAGGATTTGAAGGAAAATCCGGAGACAGAAAGTCAGTCTACTGGATATATAACTTCAAGCAGGGAGCGTATTATCCTTTTATCCCCCTTTCCAACAGGCAGAGAGACAACTCCTTCGAATTTAGACTCAGGGCAGATATGGAGATGGAAATGCCTATCGAAAAGAATGTGGAAAAATGGTATCCTCTTTGGGGAATTCCATTTTGAAAAATGTCAAACCTGAGATTTCTTTTTTATTTTCATGCCTGAAATTTCAATCATTTTTCGTTTTCAAGCATAAAATTCAACTATTTTTTTCAGGTTGATAACAATTTATTTGCCCATGATAAGCTGATTTAGACTTTATTTCTTAGTCACGAGATTTTATTAGCCTCTCTTTGAACCTTTAACATATTCCGACTATTCCTCAATTTTTGATTTAGTTCAATTTTAAATTCTTATTTTCAATTACATTAATATTCAATTATATAATCATTATGGAAAATAAATTTTTTAATGATACTATAAAAAGACCTCATTTATATAAAAAACAAACTAGTTGCTAAAGTCTGTTTCTGAAAATATTTTATTTAGTCATCTGCCAAATTAAATTCATGATGATTCAGGCAATATTTACATATAAATGAAGGACCATTTAGTTTTTGATGCTTCTGTTTGGACATCTAGGAATTACACTGGGGATATTTTTTGGACTTGGGGTTTTTGTACCAAGATTAAGGACTATCATAGACCCCCGGTATCTGGCGATTGGAGCTCTCCTGCCTGATTTAATAGACAAACCACTTGGCAGAGTGATCTTTGCTTCTACTCTTGAAAACGGGCGTATTATAGGTCACACCCTGCTGTTTTCTTTTCTTGTCTTCTTAATAGGTTTATATTTTTACGATAAGAGCAAAAATGGAATTGGTCTTGCCTTAGCTTCTGGCTCTTTTTTTCATCTTTTTGAAGATCAGATGTGGGTACAACCTCAATCGTTCTTCTGGCCTCTTTTAGGATTAAGTTTTCCCAAAGATTCAACGGATTATACTGGAATGGAGTATTTTTTAGTAATGCTCGAAAGATCCATTGAGCCTGCATTCTTGCAAAGTCACATAACTGAGATAATGGGAATGATAGTAATGATTGTTTTGACATTATGCTGGTTAAAAGAAAGATCAAATGAGAAGAACTCTGATGATATAAATGAACCTCAAGAATAACCTCAAGAATAACCTCAAAATAGTCAAAAATAGTTACAATCAGCCAAAGATAGCTACAATTAGCCAAAAATAGCCTGAAATAATCTAAAATGATATAAAAAGCTTAAAATAGCTTTTTAAAAAGATACCAGTCAGGCGGCTTAGAATGTTAGAATAGCTTTTATAATGAAATATCCGCATACTATGAAGCTTATTGTGTATAATCCGGCCATTAAAGTATCTGGTTTTTTGCAGTTTCTTTTCATTTTTCCTCTTTTTTCTCTAGTTTTTCTGCTTTAGTATATTCATTTACTCTCAATATTCTTCTTCATTTTTATTTTGTTATTCTGGACATTATACCTTTGAAAATGCCCGGTTATATAAATATTAGACCTTTTGTAAGTATGCTGGATAAATTATGAATTTTATAGAGGATAAATTATGAATTTATAGAGGATAAATTATGAATTTTATAGATATACTGGATATATTATATATCAGTGACTCTACATTTATTATTTTGGCTCTTCGCTGTTTTGTATGGTAATTTAATATAAAATTATCAAATATAAGTTATTAATCATTTATTTTATTCATATAATTATGGGAGTTTAATTCGCCATCTATGAAGAACTTTTTCTGAAAGCTTTGAACATTCAAGGTCCCTGGTATATTAAAGATATCGATTTTGATCCTTATTAATGAGGATTTAACGAATCATGGTGGGCTTCCCACCACGATCAATCCGTTAGTTGTGATATATCTACTTCATCCATAACTGGAATTCGATTCTAGGAAAACTACTGGAATTCGATTCTAGGAAAACTACTGGAATTCGATTCTAGGAAAACTACTGGAATTCGATTCCAGGAAAACTACTGGAATCCTAAAAGGAATTAACAGCATTGTATAGTTGCAAAAAAGAAACACAAGAGGCTTCAAAAACATATTCTATTTTATTAATATGATCGACCTAAAATTAGGAAAACTTAAATTTGAGTTACCCACATGAAATGGCGAAGAGCCGATATCCTCAATCTTGGACCGAGCTACTATCTATCAATCATAATATAATCTCTATAATCTACTTCTTTTCAAAAAAGATTATTTGAAAAAAAATATTTACTATCGCAAGTTAATATAAACAATTATGTACAATGTTGAACGTAGCCCAGATTTGATGAAATCTCCAGTTTATAGTAAACTGACTGTTCTAATTAATCGAGATTAAATAATCTGCACTCAGGTTTGATTTTTCTTCTTCTTGAAAAATAATTTAATTTGTATTAATTAACTATTATAAAAAAGTCGCAAAGATCAGTGATATCCAATGAACTATATAAGAAAATCTTGTCCAATTTGCGGGAAAGAATTTTTAGTTCTGAAAAGCGCGGAAGAAAAGGCAATTTACTGCACCATTAAGTGTTTTTTGGAGTCTCAGAGCCAGATGAATGAGGATGGAATTTCTTCTTTACTGCCTGCATAAATCTACTTGTAACCTGTTACATAGGAACCTTTGGTGATGTTAATGTAAACTTTTAGTTTTCTATACTCTGATTATTTTCGGAATTATGCATCTATTCAGAAATTTGCATACCGATCATTTAGAAATTTGCATACCAGTCAATTTGTGCTCGGTTAAGGTATGCTTTAAAAGAGGTATTTTATTACTTCTGGAGTGTGAGGGT
>CAZCKG010000015.1:0-21341 GCA_964498825.1 uncultured Methanosarcinales archaeon | reverse complement strand
ACCGTAAAAAGAAAAGGAATCGTGGTCTTTTTCCCTCCAAGAAACTACATCACTAAACTTTCAGTCAGCCAGAGTGAGAGAGAAACAAAAAGCTCAGCCCATAGGTTTGCTGAAGAAATAGCCCGTAACTATTCCTCTATTATATATTTCCAATCACAGTTAAAAAGACATCTGTGATAATTACTCAAGATTCTGTTTCCCTTTACTCTTGACAGAAATACTACTCTAAGCCATAAACGAGCATGAAATTCTTCGAATGGGAGGTTTCCACGCTTTCAGCTGCTTATTTCTTTTTTTGGTTAGTGAAGAAATAAGAGATTCACTATAGATACCTCCAGCAAGTTCGCTCAGAGCATACCCATCTCTTTGAGTCGGTTAGGCAGGTACACCTCGGTTACGAAG
This sequence comes from uncultured Methanosarcinales archaeon, assembly GCA_964498825.1. Taxonomy (GTDB): domain Archaea; phylum Halobacteriota; class Methanosarcinia; order Methanosarcinales; family Methanosarcinaceae; genus Methanosarcina. The sequence continues at coordinate 20,939 of CAZCKG010000015.1, read as the reverse complement.
TCCAGGCCTTTTCCTGCAAAAGCCTGCTGTTCAGCCTTTTTTCCTATATCAAGCTGAAGCTGGATCTGTTCTTTCCAGTACTCGGATTCAAAACGGGGGTCTGACAGTTCACTCCGCAGGGCATTTATATCCTGTTCTGTGAGCTTGTCGGTTGAAAGTTCATATTCAACTATATCCGAGGGCTGGACTCCCAGGAATTTAGCTGCAGGTGTAGCCATGAATTCCGAAAGATGAGCGCTTTTTATAGCCCCGTAGGCAACGGAGGCAAAGATTCTGTAAGACCAGGGGTCACCGTCAGTAAAGACAGCTACAGGAAGGCTTAATTCCTCGCTCATGCGCTTGATCATCCGCCTGGTTGATCTTGCAGGCTGGCCTTTGAGATGGACAAGAATTGCATTGTGGGCTTCATCAAATCCGTTTTCCATTAATCTGGCATACATACCACCGGTTTCTATAGCTATTATCATGCTGGCGTCGTGGGACTTAAACTCGATGTTCTCAACGTTGAAAGGAATCTGGTACCCTCCCTCACCAACATCTTTCTGGCAGTGGATATTCCGCTCTCCCCGCTTTGTCTGCTCCGAAATTTCGATAGGCCCAAACATGGTAGCCCCGTCTTCTTCGGGACGCATATGGAAATACTCCCTCTGGAGGCTGGTGAGGAGTTCCAGGTCTTCGATCAGGCGGTCGCTTTCAGCCTGTTCCTTAAACTTGGCAGCGTCCCAGCCTTCCGAGATATAGTAAAGTTCTCGAAGCGTTGAGCCGCGGTTATGTGCCAGGTGTTCTTTTATAAGGAAGTCTGTCGCATAAGTAGTCTTCAGAAGCTGAAAAGCGCCTTTTACGGTTTTCGCACTTCTTTCGCTTTCTCTGTCTCCATAGACCCAGACATCGCTATCTTCGGAATATTCTATGTTTGCCTTTGTTCGGCTAGGCAAGCTGACGCTTGGAATAAGCTCTTCTTCAAACTGCCTGTAGATCTTTTCTGCAAGCTCAAGAAGTCGGTCTCTTGCCAGAGCATCTCCCTGAGCTGTTTTACTATTTGCTTCTCCGGCCATTTCATAACCCCTTAAAGGCTTTTGCCCCGGTGACAAGTTCTTCTTCAAGCCCTTCAACAATAAGTTGAGGAAGTTTTTCGAGTTCTTTATCAGTTACAGACTCTAGCCTGTAGCTGAGCACCTTTGAAGACCCTGTTGATGACGAGATGTCCCAGATATAATCGTAATCGTTACCCATAGTCACAATCTTTGGTTCGGGTTTTGCCCTGCTAATTGTCCAGGGGAGCATCTCATGAACCCTGAAGGACTGTGTCGAGCTTCCGAAGTTTTTTACTTTTATTACAATATCCACAGTCCCGTCTTCATTCTTTTTCACTTTTCTGTGTACGAGCAAATTTCCCATAATCTTTGCAACAACAGGGCTGATATCAGGGACTTCCCTGTCCAGAATATTGGCGACCTTTAAAGCCATTTTCGGGAGCACTTTCGTAATAATTATCTCTTTTTCCCGGCGTTTTTTGAGCGTATCCTGCTTGCTCAGGTACTGCTTAAGTTTTCTTGCGACATCTTTCACTGCAAGGTCTACTTCTTCTTTTATTACGGGAATATCTGCAATCGCGTCCTTTGATTCTGATGTAAAGGGCACGTTGATGGAAGCAACATGGATAAGAAGGATAACAGGCCCGATAGGAATTCCTCCACCTGGCTGATTTAAGCCATATTGCTTCCACTTGATATCTTCTACAGCATGGGTAGTAACGCAGCCTCCCTGCTGATAAAGCAAAGGCACACGGTTAGCAAAGCGCATAATGCTTATCTTATCTTCTTTTGGAAGATTTCCCCCGTATGCAAGCCCTACTTCCACTACAAAGGGGTTTCCTGAGTACACTGCAGGTTTCCGCGTGCTTGTGGCAATAAAGTCCACATTTGTCTCTTTTTCAAGCCCTCTGTAGATCAGCTCTTCCCCGATCGGAGAAAGACAGTCAGTAGGAGGAGCCATAATCTTTACTTTTTCAAATGCTTCAATTAACTTTCTTGCTTCATGGCGGCCAAGGGCGTGAGGGTCGATTTCCGGATCAAGCCCTGCAGCCTTACAGATTTCGTCTGCAGTAAGCAGGCCGATTTTACAAAATGAGTATCGAAGAAAAGGAGCAAGCCTCTGACGCTCTGTATAATGAAGCATTTTCATAAGAGTTCCAAGCTCAATTCCTTCAGGATGGGGCAGAATTTCTTCTGCAGGGTCAGGCATCTTATCCGTGGCTCTTTCAAAAACTTCCTCATTGCCGTCAGGATCGATAAGCGTAATCCTTGCATGAGGATTTACAATAGCTGTAGCCTTCAGATACTCATAAATGGACTGCCTTCTTCCTTTTACATAGGCAGCCCTCATCTCCAGTTCTACCTGGGTCCCGTGGGGGCGGAACCAGTCCTTAATCTCATCTATCAGGATTTCAGGCTCATTTGTGCCTGTATTGATCATGAGTTCGTAATAATGGGCAGGCGCATCGGAACTGGTCTTTGAGAGAATTTTCGTATGCCTGCCAGCAGTCATCTGGGAATAGAGCACAGCCGCGGAAATCCCTATTCCCTGCTGCCCCCTGCTCTGCTTGAGGGCATGGAACCTCGAACCGTAAAGGAGTTTTCCAAAAACCTTTGGAATCTGCTCTTTTATAATTCCAGGCCCGTTGTCTTCTATAATAACGGTTACATAGTCCTGTCCTGTCCTTTCTACCTGGACAAGGAGATCAGGCAGGATGCCTGCTTCTTCACAGGCATCAAGGGAGTTATCAACAGCTTCTTTTACGGTCGTAATAAGGCTTCGAGGTGCAGAGTCAAAGCCCAGGATTTGCCTGTTTTTCTCAAAAAATTCTGCAACGCTTATTGACTTTTGTTTTTTAGCAAGTTCTTCTGCAATGGGGACTTCCATGGAATTTTACCTCAGGATGAAAAATCAATCTAACGTTTCCTTAACAAAATAAATCTAATGTTACCTTATTATTTACCCTTATAAATATTTAAGGCAGGGATGCTTGAGAATCCTATTTTCTAGCTGACTAATTATTTCAGAAAGATTATACAAAATTTCAAAGCCAAAGCTTCTGTTTCAATAAAAGGTTAGGGTATAGATATCAGACCTGCTAAAAAAGATATCGGGCTTTTTGGGTTTTTTACTCCAGCAGGATGATCGCAAGATGCCTTATTTTCAAAGACAGCCAGCAGCTTAGAGTTCTGCCCCGACAATTGTCTGTGTAGCAGTTACAGTTTCGCTTTCTCTGATCCTATCTACAACAGAATTCAGGAAGCTCAGATCTTTGACCTCTATAATTACTACAAAATCATATTCCCCAAAGACGTGATAAACGTCCTTAATCCCTTCTATGTTCTTCAGTTCCCTGAATGCTGCCTTCTCATACCCTGGCAGCACATTTATCATTGTAACACCTATTACCATGGATATCTATTAATGAAGTAACAAACGCATGTTATTTATTTTTATCCGGGAACTCGATATTGGAGAATAAAAAAGACTTGTCTATTATCCAACTCGAGTTTTTGAAAAGTATTCAACCCACATTCCTCAGTATTTTTTCGAATATCACTATTTTTTCTGATAGCGTTTTTGAAACCTCTTAAAATAATCTAAAATCAAATGAAGCTCGGTGAAAATTAAATGCTATCATTTTTTTGCCTCCAAATTCATACATATTCACTTTAATTCCTGCACAAAAGTCCAATAAATTTACGTTAAATTAAAAATCGATAGCAGTAAAAATTATGAAAAACTGAAATTTTACTGCGGAAAGTGGAATTCAAGATGTTATTCCAGTTTTTACATTTGTATCTGCAGGTGTACTGAACGACCATATCTTTTGGAAATTAAATAACGAAGTTGCCTCAAATCCTGATTTTCAATATCCAAATATAGAAAAGAAGGAGACAGCTAAATATATGTGACCTATAGACTATATGGACTCGCTACATAACGGAAATGGTATATTTTCTTTTTCAAAGTTAAATGATATCAAGGCTCATTTACGTAAACAGTGGGCAGCTCTATTCCAACTTCTTTTAAAGGAGCAACGCAATGAAACTCAAGCCAATATGTTAAAACATCAGAATCTAATGAATTCTAATATCCAATATTTGAGTCTAGGTGGGAGAGAGATAAAGACTAGCTAAGGAAAGGGATTTAATCAAAAAATCCATCTCAGAAGATATGACAAGTGGGTTTAGAAGAGCTACTCTATAACTTATAATTTCTGTTTTGATATCTTCAGGGTTGATAGTTATCACCCCTTAATATTTTTTAATCCCCAACTCCCCATAATTCCTTTATTTATTCTTCTCGTTATATTCAGTCAGAAGATCATTGCACTTATTCATACGTTTAGTTCCGGCTTCCATCAGATCAGTTGCAGTCTCAAAAGAGTCTGTAGATCCTGCAATGTCACCGGAATTGTAAGCTTCAACACCTGAATAAGAAGCCATAGCCGCCGCACTATATGAGACCATACCCTGCCTGTACTCTGTTTGAGCATCCTTCAGGTCAGAAGACACTGTGTACTTATCGCTATTATCAATGGCATCACTGGTGCTTGTACGTAACCTGTCACTGTAAATTTTCATTTTTGACATGTCGTTAGCAGAAGCGGCTTTAGAAAGTTCGTTCATATCTGCCTGAACTACACTCATATCAGATAGTGCTGTAGACATCCAGAGAGCATCATCAAGAGTGAGAGATGAACTTGAAGAACTTTCTGTCTCATCAGGAGTATTCTGTTCTTCCTCTTCCACTAGCTCTCCATTCTCCTGATTTTCTAGCTCCTGTTCTTTCAGCTTCATCTTATATTCTTCTTCCAGATCTTTCGGCTTATCTTCCTCATTATCTGCCAAAGATTTAGTTTTCTTTTCTTCAGGAGTTACTTCAGGAGTTGGAGTTTCCGTAGGAGTCTCTGCCGCCTTAGAAGCAGTTACTTGTGATTCAGTTACAGCAGGAGCTTCTTTTATGTCAGTACTTTTGTCGTCAGAATCGCCGCCGAATATAGACGACAAAACCACAACTATCAAAAAGAACCAAAGAAATCCTGCAACTACTTTCGTCAAAGTCTTACCTTTTTTCATTTTTTATCTCACCATCTTTATATTTTTTAGAGAATTACCAAGTGAATACTTTCATCCCAAACTTATACGTAACGGATTCGAGCCATCATAGGTACTAACCATGGGTTTTTACTTAATAATCCACAAAGTAATCTGGAAGCCGTTACCATTAAACAACAGAGTACTCCTGCATTTCTCCAAGATTTACAAATTAAAAAAGAACTTGCACTTACGGTGATTTTGACCTGAAGTATAAGTTCCTTATGTATTGGTAGATTAATAATTTTCAAAATTCAAAACTTGAACTTTTATAAGAACCAAATGTAAACATTATTTTCTATTAATCTACCTATTATTCTTCTAAAAATAGAGTGAGTCAATATATAATTATTTATGTAACATAGTTTCTAAATTTTGATACATTTCGATATTATTTTCAAAAAAGGATTTATGAAATTTTAATGGAGGCTTGCTTGTGGGAGAAATAATATTGAGCTGGATGCTCAGAAATAGATGAGTTCATGAAAAAGATACCCCAATGACAAAGAATATTAGAGGAGTAAAAGATCAATGAGACAGTACAAAAGGATTTCAGAGAAATACATTGATGCTGACATTGAGGGATTGAAAGTCAGTAACAAAGCTGTTAAAATTATGGGTATTCAGTAAGGGAAATAAACAGCTTTTTCAATTCCTCCTTTTGATTTTTCAATACATTATTAAAAAGTGAAGGTATTTTGAGAATTTATTGTGTACCTTCTACATTTTGTTTTCCATTATCATAACAGCTAATTGTATTTTTCAATTTGTCTGCATAGTCATATATGGAGTTCAAATCGTCTATGGGAACTTTCTCTTCATCTTTATCTCCTGTAAACAAGCCTAGATATTTTTGTTTAGAATTAAAGTACATGCGGCAAATCGGCTTTCTTTGATTATCATCTAATAAAACGCCACAGTAGGATTTCTTATCCCTAATAGCAATCCTTTTCAGATCTAGGCTTTCACGGAGAATTGCCTTTACAATATAGTAACCTTCTAGCTCTTCTCCAGTTGTTACAATTCCATCTGGATTATTGTCTGATATCTCAGGTGAAGGTGTCTCTTTATCTCCATTCAAACTTAGGGATTGCACATATTCCGTAGAATTGGAAGAAAGTGAATCCTCAGTCATAGCAAATTTTAGCCTTTCATTTATCCTGTCATTAATGAACTGATTGAGAGCATTTTTTGTAAGGACAGTAAATCTCTCACGAACATTTTGAGTAAAAGGAGAATTGGTTACCTTTTTAGTAAAATACTTAACAAACTCTTCAGAAGGAGAATTGATTTCATTAGCAAGTATCTGCTTGATTTCTTTTGTATATTTTAATTCACAGGCTACATTTGCCAAATCATCAATATTGAAAGATTCTTTCTTAAACCTCTTTAATTCATTGATCAGAGGTTCTTTGATGTCTAGTAAGTTAATTTCCAAAAATGCTTTATCATCCATTTTATTTGGAGCGTCAATATCTGTGTAAAAACGATATATAATTCCATTTGTTAGAATTCCAATCTTTGCTTCACTGACAGTAAAATACCTGAACAGTTGAGAAGCATATTCTTTATCCAGATCAGCATCAATATTTTTGCACTCTATTAATATTATTGGTTTGCCATCCTGAAGAATAGCATAATCAACCTTTTCCCCTTTCTTTGTACCGTAATCAGTTGTAAATTCAGGAACAACTTCAGTAGGATCAAAAACATTGTATCCCAATATATTTAAAAGAGGCATTACAAGAGCATTTTTTGTAGCTTCTTCAGTTTTGATATTTTCAGATAACTTTGGAATTTTTGCAGATAACACTTTTATTTGATCAATGAAATCCATTATTTCCTACTCCTATATAGAAAATTCATCAAGACCTAAAAGTATTATATCATCTTTATAGATATATTTGCTGTTTTATGCATATCTTATTACAATCATTTCCATTCCTTTTCACCTCCTTATGAATTGTTTCATCTCATTTGTTTTTGATTTATTCATTTTTGAGCATAAATGACAACGCTTATTTTAGTTCACGGTTGATTAAGGGACAGATAAACATTTGTGGCAAAGGATAGAGATTATGGCATTAGAAGAGAAGTTGAAACAGCTTCAAGAAAAAATGAAACAAAATCCATTAACTAGTGTCACTATTTTGATTGTGATATTACTGTTTTTATTAGCAGTAGTTCCATACCTGGATGTAAACCTTCGTGGAATAAATAACGCTACAGTAGAGACTACTCTTGAAAATCAGTCCCGTGCTACATTTGCTCAAATATTAGGTGGCATTGCTGTAGGATTTGGAATTTATTTCGCTTGGGGAAATCTTACAACTGCTAGGGAAGGACAGATTACTGAACGCTTTACCAGGGCTGTTGAGCAATTAGGGGCAACTGATAAGGATGGAAATCCAGCAATAGAGATTCGTTTAGGTGGAATATATGCTCTTGAAAGAATCGCAAATGAATCTGAAAAAGACTATTGGCCAATTATGGAGATTCTAACGGCTTACGTAAGGAAAAATTCATGCGTAGATAAGGATAATAGAAAAAAGGTAGGACATAAAGGTCAATATGAAGCATCTATAGATATTCAAACAATACTTACTGTGATTGGAAAATATGAACACTCATATAATTCTGAGCTAATTAACAGTCTAGATTTACACAATACTTGCCTTCGTGGAGTTAGACTTAGAGACGGTCACCTTGAAGGAGCTAACCTTGTGGATGCGAATCTTAATTATACCTTCCTTCGAGGAACTCATCTTACAGGAGCTTATCTTATAGGTGCAACACTGATATGTTCTATTCTTTTTGAAGCACATCTTGAAGATGCTCATCTTGAAGACGCTCATCTTGGTTCAGCTGACCTTCAAGGAGCTTACCTTAATGGAGCATATTTCGAAGGAGTTAGTTTTGCTCATACTAAACTTGAAAAGGCTTATTTTAAAAATGCTCACCTTAAAGGAGCTAAAAATCTAACAGTTGACCAGCTTATAAAAGTGGAAACACTTTATCAAGCAACACTAGATACAGAGTTAGAAGAAGAATTAAGATTAAAAGGCTATTCCCACCTTTTAGATAATAAACCCTGAATTAATCCTCCACGTTATCAATTATGGTAACCAACGGGGACAAAAATAGATGAATGTTATTTATTCGGAAATCAGATATTTCTGTTTTGTTCTATCGTAATGAATGTACTGATAAGTGCAGATGTATATAAACTTTTTATATATTTTCAGAAATTCTCACTTTTATCCAGTTGAATTCTATTTATAAATGAAGAACTATAAGTCTCTTATATTAAAGCGGAATTTCTGACAAGAAATACAACTTCCGGGAATGAGTCTTATGGTCTTGCTTTCAAAAGAAGAAGACAATATGATAAATTTGGGGTTAACTTCGATTAATGATAAGTTCAATGAAGGAGTAAGCCAGGCCCTCAGTTTCCTGACAGAAACAGGTACAGAGTATCTTAATAAAAGAAAAGAGCAGGAAGCTGAAAGAATGGTGGTTTCCATAAAGGAAATCGGAAAGGCTGCTGCCCTGCAAGGGATGGAGAACGCGGCAGTCAACGCTATAAGGGCTCTTGAGAAAATACTGCAGTGTTCCATTCAGCAGAATACGGAAGGTACGACTGTCAAAGTTTTGCTCTCTTTTGGAACCATTGGAAAAGCAGCTGCAGAACAGCATCTTGAGACTGTAGCTAAACTTGCAGCCTCAGTGCTTGGGAAAAGCGGAAATACGGCAGCTCTCCTGAATAAGGAGAGAGAAACCATAGCAGTTGTTGTCGGGCTTGGAGAAATAGGAAAGGCAGTTTATAAAATGAAATTTCCAGACATTTCTGAAAATGCTGCAGTATGCATTTCCTGCCTGGGAGACCTGGGAAAACTTACAGCTCAAAAAAGTCTGGAAGAGGCTGCAGTCGGAGTAGAACTTATGCTTCTGGAGATGGCTGCAGCAGCCATGCAGGAAAATCTTCAAGATTCAGTGAGAAGCATTGCCAGCTCTATTGAAGATATCGGAAAAAAAGCTGAGAAAGAAAACATGGAAAACGCGGTTTTTCAGGCAGCTTCTGCCCTTCAGACAATTATGGGCACCGCAGAGAACGGATATCTGAATAATGCCTCTATTGCAGCCAAGCTTGCCCTTGAATCGTTCAATGAACTCGACGTAATAAACGACGAAGCAAATGTTGAAAAGATAGAAGGGGTAAGGGAAATGATGAGATCTCTCTGGACTGAAAACGAAGAAAAAAAATGAATTTAAAAAAAAGGCCAAAAAATAAGCCTAAAAAAATAAGCCAAAGATTGAAAAATAGAATTAAGATTTTATGCTAAGTTTAATCTTTGGAGAAATGTAAAAAGCTACTATTCAGTTCGTCAGCGACTGAATCGGAGCTGGAATTCTTCCTCCCCGTTTTACAAAAACCTCTGAACTGAAGTTACTTACTGGCATAATAGGAGCACTTCCAAGCAGCCCGCCGAATTCTACGGAATCTCCAATTCCTTTTCCGGGTGCAGGGATAATCCTCACTGCGGTAGTCTTTTTGTTAATTACCCCTATTGCCATTTCGTCGGCTATAATTGCAGAAAGTGTGGAAGCTGGAGTGTTTCCCGGCACTGCAATCATATCAAGCCCGACTGAGCAGATACTTGTCATAGCTTCGAGTTTTTCAAGGGTAAGAGCCCCTGCTTTAACGGCTTCTATCATGCCTGCATCCTCACTGACAGGGATAAAAGCCCCGCTAAGGCCGCCTACACAGGAAGATGCCATTGCTCCTCCTTTCTTTACCGCATCATTCAGAAGGGCAAGGGCTGCAGTTGTTCCATGGGTCCCACAGCGTTCAAGTCCCATTGCTTCCAGAATGGCAGCAACACTGTCTCCGATCTCCGGAGTTGGGGCCAGGGAAAGGTCAAGAATCCCAAACTCAACACCAAGCCTTCGAGAAACCTCTCTGCCTACCATTTCTCCCATTCGGGTTATTTTAAAAGCTGTCTTTTTAATAGTCTCCGAGATCTCCGTAAGATTAGGATTTTCAAGTTCTCGAACAGCAGCGTTCACAACTCCAGGTCCGCTTACACCTACATTGATCACGCATTCAGGTTCCCCTATCCCATGGAAAGCTCCTGCCATAAAAGGATTGTCTTCCGGGGCATTGGCAAAAATTACAAGTTTGGCACAGCCAATTCCGTCCCTATCAGCAGTCAGTTCAGCAGCTCTTTTGATGATATTACCCATCAGGCCAACTGCATCCATATTGATTCCGGCTTTCGTGGTAGCAACATTCACCGATGAACAGACCTTTTCAGTGCATGCGAGAGCTTCGGGAATCGAATTTATGAGTTTCAAATCCCCTGGAGTTGTCCCTTTATGGACAAGGGCACTGAAACCTCCGATAAAATCCACTCCTGCCTCCTTTGCAGCCTCATCCAGGGTTTTTGCAATAGAAACAAAATCCGGAGTTTTGCAGCTTTCGGCTGCAATAGCTATTGGGGTTACTGAGATTCTTTTGTTGATTATGGGAATCCCATAAAGGTTCTGGATTTCATTAGTTGTGCGGACAAGTTCTTTTGCACGTGAAGTTATTTTTTCGTAGATATTTTGATTGAAAATCTCGATATCAGGATGGCTGCAGTCCCTGAGGCTGATTCCCATAGTTACGGTCCTGATATCCAGATGCTCCATTTTGACCATCCGGATTGTTTCCAGGATTTCATTCGGGTTTATAAGCATGAAAGTCCCCCTTATTTTCCAGTTCAAATCCTGTGCATGAAAAGAAAAGCATCTTCATGCTGTACCTTTACTTCGACTCCAAGGCTCCTTCCTTCAGAAACCATTGCTTCCTGAAAAGCCGCAAGGTCAAAATTTTCCTGCGGGGCTTCTGCAAGCATAATCATGGTAAAAATGCCCTGCATGATGGTCTGACTGATATCGACAATATTTACATTGAAACTTGCCATCACCGTAGTGATTCTGGCAACAATTCCCACACGGTCACTACCTATAACTGTAATGATGAATCGACTTGATGTCATTATGTATCTCCTGTTGCTGAGCCTTTTCATGCAGGCCGATAATTTAAGAATATATGAACGATTAAACTGAAAGATTTTATCCAGATTGAAGATCTTATAACTAATAACTATCCCTAGAAGTCTTCTTTATATTTCTAAACTGGTTTTAATAGTTAAGCTTTTTCACACAATTAGAAAAAATTAGCTACCAAGACAGGCAGTTGATAAGCTTTGATTAACTTCAAAAACGATGTTTGAACTTGAGATTGCCTTAAATTTCGCCACATCGCCATGAATCAGAGTCCAAAAATCGATTCAATACAGCAGAAAGTTTACTTTTAAAGCTTGAAAAGATAAGAAAAGTAGAACTGCAAAATTGAGAAGTAATAGTTACTTAGATCACGGGAAAACAAAAAGATATTATGAAAAGTTGAATCTATGGGCTTAAAAAGGCGAAAGTTAGAATATATGCACTTAAAAAGGCAGAAGTTAGAATATAGAGTTTTCTGATGTTAAACATTGGGAAAAAACTTTGGAGTATCCCAATTTATTCAACAGAGAGATAAGTTTATTAACGGTAGATAGTTATTGGAACTGAATCACTTATAGAGAATAGCCACCTCTGAGATGATATTAATGGACTCAATAGAAAAAATCTTTGGAAAAACTGCACAGATGACGGTACTTAAGAATTTGATCGAAAACAAGAACGAACCAACCTACCTTTCAGGAATAGCTGAGGAAACCGGGTTATCGCACTCCAGTGTTGCAAGGGTTATCACGCCTCTGGTCGTTTCAGGAGTCGTCCTGGAAAAACCACTGGGAAAGCAGATCCGAACTTTCCAGCTGAACATGGAAAGTGAGGCAACAAATGTTATAATAGATTTTTACAACAAAATTAACCAGCTAGTAGATTAAGCCTGAATAGTAAGAAGCATAGAAAGTTGACGTTTCAGATCAGACAGGCTTACTGATGTTTCCCAGGTTTTAAAAGATATTTAACTTACACATTGTTAGTTCAGAATATCTTTTATTTTATATTAAAAGTCAATCTCAAACCCAAAATTTGTTTTTGAGTTTTAATTTTTTTAGTTATGTATCAAAAAAGGTAGAAGTAACAATATCCGTAAAAAATAGGAGGGGATCTTTTTCCCTCTATTTTTCCTTTATTTTTCCTTTATTTTCCCTTTATTATTTAATAACTATTCTATTACAGACAAGCTTATAATTGTTACCGCTGAACACAGTCAAACAAACTGTATAGGCTCCTGCCTTTTTGTAAGTATGACTGGGGTTCTGTGCAGTTGATCTGGAACCATCACCTAAATTCCAGCTCCATTTTGTAGCTTTAGCGCCTGAAGTTGTATCTTTGAAGGTTACTTTCTTTCCGGAAATAACAGATTTAAAACTTGGAACGAGCCCTGTAGACGTAGAGGTCTTTGCAGGTGCTAATGTAAAAGCTGCCTTTTTAACCGTACTCACACAACAGTTCCCAGAACCATATGCAGTCACTTTCACATCAAAAGTTCCGGCTTCTTTTATAACGCAACTGCTGGTACATATCCCTTTTTTCGTGCATTTCGAACAGTAGGCACGTGCTGAACCAACCGTTTTTCCAGTTTTAGGATTCACCACTGTATACTGAACAAGTTTAACAGGACCTGATATATAACTTGTAAATCCAACTTTTACAGGTTCATTTTTTCCTGTAGGGTTTACCGTGACTTTGGTAATTTTTAAATTACTGCACGTGCCTGCTTTGCAGGATACCTGTGGAGCACTTGCCATCGCGTTAAATGGCATCAAAATCAATATAGCCAATACAAAGAAAATTGCTGTTCGTTTCATCATATTAGATTATTTGGCAATCTCATTTATATTATTTTAGAAGTGGATTAAATAAGTTTAGAATGTTCGACAAATAAACTTAGTATGTTTGAATTCGAAAATGTACGTTATTTTGTCATCACGTAATATGTGTATAATTTTTACATATCTGTGTTTCTGGTCATTACTTTCCACTATTTCTGGCCCTTAACTTCGTTCTTCAGCCCTCGTCTTAAGGATTTATGCCTCTAAAACACATTCCACCTTGCTTATAAATTGGATTCCAGGGCTGAAAGAACGTCCTCACCAAAAGTCTTCTCTAAATTACAGCCAGTTGAGTATTAAAAGTATTTTATTACCGGTTTTCTCTATAATTTTTATACTTAATTTAATTAGTTAAATAAATTATTAAGTTAATTAGCAATATATATTATACACCCAGGGAATTGAATCTGAATATTTAATCGGAATATTTAATCAGAATATTTAGTATAAAAATCGGCATCAGAAAAAACCAGAATTTAGTTATTGGGTTTTTACAAAACCTCTTTTCTAAATTATAGAATTATTTCTACCCAAAATAGATCAATTATTCCCAATTTAAGATTTTGGGATATAATTCTAAGTTTTGGATCATCTAAAAATATACTTTTTGAGAAAGCTTACTTAAATAGGACTTACGTATTTGTGATACAAAATCAAGCACAATAAAAGTTATGGTTAATTATGCTTTTTAAGCAGTCAAAGGTTTGATGCTATTGATTTCTCGTTTCAACCGCGCAAGTCCTGTACATACTAAAACTGTGCTTATATTTATCGAAACAGAATATCGGAAACACTTTTTCCTGAACTTTTCTCCGCAATAACCGTTGCGATGTCATTATATTCAAGTTTCAAGTTGCTGTGTGCGATAATTGATTCGCTTCCTCTTTGTACCATAACCATAAGGCTTTTTTCCGGAAAATTGATTTCCTTTATAGCTTTTCCCACAACCTTTGGATTAGTAACTCTTACTTCCATAATATTGCCTCCCCCTCCGACTTCACACATAGAAAAAAGGTGATTTCTTCCAATCATAGTATCCATAACCGCAGCAGTTGTCATTGTAGGGCTCATGGCTCGGATTCCGAGATCCCAGAATGCCTGTAGATTTTCCACATTATTTACCCTTGAAACTAATTGTTCCCCCTTTAACCCAAACCTTGCCTTTGCAATCTGACAAAAAAGAAGGTTGGTATCATCCTTTTTTGTGGTTATAACCACGTACTTGGAGTTTTCAATTCCAGCTTTTTTCAGAGTATCTACATCTGCTGCATTACCCTGAAAAGTCCTGATTCCTAATTCTCTGCATTTATTACACTCTTCTTCAGAGATATCTATAACTGACACATCCTCTCCTCTTTTATAAAATCGTTCGGCAAGAATTCTGCCTACTTTTCCTCCTCCAATAATCAAAATCTCCATAGGAATTACCTCCAGTAGCTGAGCTACTTTTTTTGACATGCTTCCTGTCAGAAGCACAGTTATTATCACCGTGAGGAAGACCAAACCGACAATAGTCTGCCCTCCTGGGATTCCCATTTCATCCAGTTTGATTGCAAAATAAGTTGCAATTGAAACCGGAACCACTCCTCTCGGTCCCACAAATGATATGAAGAGCTTTTCATTGGTCCGAATCTTTGAACTCCACATCGAGACAAAGACCGACAATGGGCGGACTAATAGGGCTATAAGCATTACTAACGCAACCCCTTTTACTCCGATGTCTACGATATACCAGAACTTGAGCATTGCAGCAAGTAGAACAAAGATCAAGGATATCATTAAAGTTACCAGATCGCCATGAAATTCCTTAACAGTTTCCTTATATGGAAACTCAGAAGTTCCCATAATGATTCCAAAGACTGCCAGTGCGAGAATTCCCGATTCATTTCCTATAAGTTCTGACAGTAGATAACAGGAAAAAACTGAGATAAGACTAACTGACCTGGCAGTCTTTTTGCTGATGGATATACCTCTGGTAAAAAACCAGTGGAGTATGAGCCCACTCAAGATTCCTACCATTAATCCAATTCCAAGTCTTTGAAGGATAAAAACTACCGCCCCGATTCTGGAAAGTTCTGCTGTAATCCACTCAAAAACCATTGCTGTTAGGATTACACTTGCAGCATCATTCAGAACACTTTCAAGTTCCAGAATCTTGCCAACTTTATGGCTTACATGGACATTCCTGATTATTGGCCCGATAACGCTGGGACCGGTTGCAGTTACCAGAGCCCCGAAAAGGGCAGCAATCTGAAGGGGAACACCTATGAGAAGGTTTGTAAGTAAAGTTATTCCAAAAAAAGTGATTAGTACCCCGATAGTGCTTAACCCGAGAACACTTTCATTAATCCCTCTCAGTTGCTTTAAGTCGATCTGGAGCCCTCCGTCAAAAACTATAACGGATACGCAGATAGCTACTATGGCACTGAGCACGTCAAAATAGAGGGCAGGGTTCAGCAGGTTAAGAACCTCAGGCCCAACTATTATCCCTTCGATTAATAGAAAGATAATAAAAGGAGCTTGAAAATAATGGCTAAGGGCCTGTGCCAGAAAGGATAGGAAGAGCAAGCCAACAACCATTTCCATTAGAAAAATTGGATCAATCATAAAACTCTATGTAAATAATGAAGCTCATTATTAAAAAATATAACGAAAGTTGATTGTTAAGTTAAGAACACTATTAAAGAAAATCTGAGTTCCCGATTCTCTTTGCTAAGCTTAGAAATTTGCGTTTTTAAACAGTTTTTGATGGTTTTTTTCTTAAAAGCATATTTGATTTATCTCTTAGATAATCGTACCTTAATTTATATCAATAAAACAATATTTATAAAAACTATTCCAAATTTTTCTGTCATCTGTAATATAGAGGTGGTAGATTTAACTTTGAAACAAGCTTCTTCCTTATCAGTCTGAATCCCGGATTTTTTCAACAACCTTTTTGTTATATGAATTTACGATGTCGCTTCGGGTAATAAGGCCAAGAAGTTTAGTTTTGTCTTCTCTGTCAACAACAGGAAGCCTGCCTATTTGCTTTGAAGCAAAACGCTTGAGGACAGCATCAAGAGTTTCATCGGGGTAGGCAACTTCCAGGTTTCTGGTAGCAATATCTCCTATTTTTTTGTCAGTTTCTCCTGACTTTACTTTGCTTCGGAGGTCTGAGAGAGTTACTATGCCTGAAAGCTTGCCTCTAGGATCAAGTACAGGAAATCCCATATGCCGGCTTGCCTGCATGAGAACAGTAAGTGTTTCGATGCTTTTTTCTTCAGAAACTGTCTGGACATGTGTGATCATAGCATCTCTTACATACATAGAACTCATGATATCAACCTCCCTGCCTTTTCGGATTTTAAATCCTTTTCTGCGGAGACTTTCAGTGAAAATGGATTCAGGATACAGAGCATTTGACATCACATTACTCAGAACGCAGGCAAACATGAGAGGAAGAATCATGTTGTAGTCCCTTGTAATCTCAAAAAGAATCAGAATCGCAGTTAAAGGAGCTCTTGCAGTTCCAGCAAAAACCGCACCCATACCGACTAAAGCATAAGCTCCAGATTCTGCAATCATTCCCGGATAAAAATAGTTTGCAACCGTTCCGAAAGCCCCTCCAAGCATCGCACCCACAAAAAGAGAAGGGACAATTGACCCTCCTGACCCTCCTGATCCAAGACTCAGGGAAAAGGCGAGGATTTTCAGGAAGAGCAGAATCACCATGAGCTTGAAGGTAAACTGGTTGCTGATAGCATCAGTAATTACACCATAACCTAATCCGAGAACTCGAGGATAGAAAAGGCCAATTAATCCCACTAAAAGTCCGCCAAGAGCAGGCTTAAGAATGGGGTGAAGAGGCATCTTTGAAAAGAAATCTTTTGTGTAGTAAAGGGTTCGAATAAGTATTGTTGAAACTATACCTGCGAGGAGCCCGAGGATTAGATAGAGTACAAATTCTTTGTAGGGACTGACCAGCAGGTAGGAAGGAATCTGAAGAGTTGATACTCCAAAAACGGTACTGGAAACAAGCGTTGCAAAAACTGAAGAAATGACTAAAGGAATGAAAGTGTTTGTTTCGAGTTCCCCGTAAATAACTTCCACAACAAAAACCACACCTGCAAGTGGAGCGTTGAATGCTGCAGCAATTCCTCCCGCGGCTCCACAACCAAGAAGAATCTGGAGTTGTCTTTCCGGACTTTTCAGAATTCTTCCTACAAAAGCTCCGGTTCCGGCTCCGGCCAGGACTCCGGGTGCCTCCTTTCCCAGAGAACCTCCTGAACTGATAGTGATTATTGAAGAAAATACCTCAAAAAAAGAATCGCGGAGATTAAGGTGCGCTCCTCGAAGAGCTACAGTTTCTATAAGTCCGTCAACTCCGTAGCGCTTTTTAATCAAGAAATACGAGATTATACCAACAATCAGTCCACCGAGGGCGGGCATAAAGATTACATAATAATGTGGGAACTCGTGTACAGAAAATCCGCGCTGCATTCCGAAAAAAGAATTGAAATGTTCCAAGGCGCGCTCATATACTCCTATTACCAGACCTGTGAGAAGACCAATTAAAATGGCAATTGAGTTGATCTTTGAGGAATCAGTATCAAATATTCGGATGAGATATTCTCTTATTCGAGAATATCCACATAAATCATTGAATCTTAATTTGTGTTTTTCATTAACTTCCAAATTCTCGCGCCTCTTTGATCCTTTTTATACTTTAACTTACTTCAAATATTGGAATTCTTTTTGACAACATGCAGATTTTTTAGTTGTTTTCACTTATCTCGATTTTTCTAAACCAAAAGCGATTAACACTACGGCACTAATTAGGCGCTTTTTCACTTGTCCAAACTATCTTTTGTGATTTAATTCTTTGTGAGCTTTATTCTTGAAAGTGTAATAGAATCCCTTTTACCGTTATGTACGTTGTCTGGCTAATGAAAGACTTTGTTAAGAGATAAACAGTCATATTTATAGTAATCTAAGTATGATTTGGAATAATGTACCTTCCCACTATACCCATTTTTACAACGAGCTCTAATGAATACGATCAACTACATATATTTTAGATCTTTGTTGCTGAGGGTTGGAAGCAGTTAAAACAAGAATATCTTATTTACTGGATTTAAATATTTTTTGTAAGTTTATTCCAAAACAGACTTTATTTTTACATCCAAAAAGATTTTATAATTATTTCCTTAAGATTTTATAATTATTTCCTTTATTCTCAGGTCAATTGATAACTCCAGGTTCGAAATTTAGAGACCTGAATCTGAGTTTCGGGATCAGCTCGATTACGAATACAAAAGACATGGAACTCTTTCGTTATTACTGGAATTGAGTTGATATCAGGAAGAATTCATTATAAAGTATTCGAAAAGCACAGAAGCTAGGAATTCACACAATTCCTTAAAGAACTTGAGCTGATTTATCCAAAAGAAAAAATCAAAATTCTGATGGGTAATCGTAAAATACATACATCAACAGAAACTCGAAAATACCTGGAGACTATCCCGGATAAGTTTGAATTTATATTCACTCCAAAACATGTTTCGTGGTTGAATATAATTGAAAGATTTTTCAGTAAAATGGTAAGAAGCGTATTGAGAGGAATAAGGAGAGGAATAAGAGTTGACTCAATAAATGAATTAAAGGAAAGAATTAGTCAATATATAGACAATATTAACGAAAAACCAATAGTAGTATATGGAAATATAAAATTGAAGAAAGAGACGAAATGCCTGGCGGAATTGTAATTTAAAATTAAAGGGAATTAATTAAGAATCGAAGCATCAGTATCCTCACTATATATTCATATATTATCCTGTACCATAGCCGCAGTATATGGCCGGCTATAAAACACTTGTAAAAGACGTTATAAAAAAAGCTGATGTCCTTCTTGAAGTCATAGATGCTCGGTTCCCTGATGAAACAAGAAACAGTGAAGTAGAGCGTGAGATAATCCGCCTGAAAAAACCTTTTATAATCGTTATTAATAAATGCGACCTTGTATCAAGGGAAAAACTTGAGAAAACAAAAATTAGTCTCTCGAAAATAGCACCTACTATTTTTGTGTCCAGTAAAGACAGGTCAGGAACGACGATGCTGAGGCACCAGATTCTTGAATCCGCCTGTATAAAAGGGCACGATATCTTTGTCGGTACTCTGGGCTATCCCAATGTAGGCAAGTCCTCGGTAATCAATAGTGTAACAGGCAGGCACAGAGCAAGCACATCTTCCATATCCGGTCACACAAAAGGAGTCCAGCACGTGGATGCAGGTTCACGAATTATGTTTATTGATACCCCAGGAGTGATTCCCTTTGACGAAAACGATGAATACCTGCAGGGCCTGATGGGTATAAAGGACTCAACTCATCTAAAAGACCAAATTGGTGTTGCCCTGAAAATAATCGAAAGATTCCTGGCTGAAAACAAACCCGCTCTTGAAGCTTTCTATAAGATAAAAATAGAAACCGAAGGGGCTTACGATGTCCTTGAACTTATAGGCAGGCAGTGCAATTTTCTGCAAAAAAAAGGTGAAGTAGACGAAACAAGGACAGCCACCAAAATAATCAATGACTGGCAACACGGTTTGCTTCTTATTTAAATCTAATATGTTACCTTGACGATGTATATAAGAACCTTGCAAGACCTATTAAGGGATAATTAAACTTTCACTACCATCGTGAATAAATGTAACAGGTATATGGGATGAGATATTATGATTGAACAGGAAATTCTTACCAAAGTCGAGGAAATTGAGAAGAGAATGGAAAAAATGGAAGCAGCGCTTGAGAGCATTAATAATGTCCTGAAAAAAGTCGAGCAAAATACGTATTTCGGGTGCTATATGCCAGAAGAAGAAAAGACAGAGTAAAAGCAGTACTATCCGGATCTTCAGTGTTTCGCGGGGAAATTGGCTGAAATTATTTAAGAGGAAACTGAACACCATCTATCGGGCGTTCTTGTCCTGTGGTTGAGAGTTGTAGAACCCGTTAACTTCGGAAAATAAAAAATATGCTCTCATCTCGCTTTTCTCCAATTTTTTATCACTCCTTTTTGAATATTTTTGTTTATCCCCCCTTCTTTGGAACAACCGCTTTTTTATATTTATAGTAAGGGACGACGACAAAAACAATAACTATAAATTAAATAGGTTCTGATTTTTGTTACTGAGAAGGTGGTTATTATGGAGTATTATCCTCTAGAACTACAAATATCAAAAGGACCTGAAGGCTTCTGTGATCTATATACGGCTTCGATTCTGGAAAATGAAAGTGTTGTGGCAACTCGGGATTTTGAACTAAAGCGTGACTCTAGACTTGTTGAGATGCTGGATCAAATTGAGGAAAAAGCTGTAATTCCCAATCCTCAGCCTGAAGAAACAGTTCATATAGAATTTGGAAAAACATTATATGATACTCTATTTTCAGGGGAGTTGGGAGACTATTTCAATAAACGTTTTAACGAAGCCCAGGAAGAGAATAATGGACTCCGGATTTCTATGCAGTTCAATAAGAATGTTCCTGAAATTGCATCTTTGCCCTGGGAATACTTGCACAACGGAGATAATTTTTTAACCACTAGAAGAAGCATTTTGCTCTCAAGGCTCCCCCCTGAGGCAAAGAAAACCAAAGCTCAACTCATAGATTCGGTTCTCCGAATGCTAGTAGTAATTTCGAGTCCTGATGATCCCAGAGTTCCACCTCTAAACACTGAAAAAGAACAGGAAATTATCCTTGAGGCTGTAGACAAGCTCGATAGAGAGCAAAAAATAAAAGTTTATTTTACAGAAGACGCAACTTTTGAAAATGTTCAGAACTATCTTAATGAACAAAATTACCATATAGTACATTTCACAGGACATGGAATAAATATTAACGGGAGAAGTTACCTTGTATTTGAATCCAAAGACAGAA